>CAZVPH010000010.1:0-13942 GCA_964628125.1 uncultured Thiosulfatimonas sp.
CATGATGAACGGTATGGTTCTGCACGGTGGCTTTAAAGTCTACGGCGCTACCTTCTTCATGTTCATGGAGTTCATGCGTAACGCTTTGCGTATGTCAGCACTGATGAAAATTGGCACCATTTATGTCTATACTCACGACTCGATTGGTCTGGGTGAAGATGGACCAACGCATCAGCCGGTTGAGCAGATGGCGACGATGCGTGTGATTCCTAACTTCCAGACATGGCGCGGTTGTGATGCCATCGAGTCTGCAGTGTCCTGGAAAATTGCGATGATGCGTGGTGATGCGCCGACAGCATTAGTTTTCTCACGTCAAAACCTGACCCCTCAGCCGCGTACGGCAGAGCAGGTTGCAAACATCGAGAAAGGTGGATATGTTCTTAAAGATTGCGCAGGCACTCCAGACATTATCTTTATCTCAACGGGGTCTGAAGTTGGCCTAGCGGTTGAAGCGGCTGCGGCCATGGATGCTAAAGTGCGTGTTGTCTCCATGCCGTGTACCAATGCTTACGATCTTCAAGATCAAGCGTACAAAGACTCGGTCCTAATCCCTGGTGTTAAGCGCGTTGCGATTGAAGCCGGTGTTGCAGACGGTTGGTACAAGTACATCGGTTTAGACGGTGGAACGGTTTGTATGTCAACGTTCGGCGAGTCAGCGCCTGCTGAAGACCTGTTTAAAGAGTTTGGTTTCACGGTTGAAAACGTGGTTGCCACTGCAAACAAGGTACTGGGTAAGTAATTAAATGCGCCGCCTAGTTCATCTTTATGGATGGATTAGGCGGTTTCATTTTGGGTGTTACACCCGGCCTAAATGTTTATAAAATTTTTAGTTAATCAGGTCTGAAACAAGCAGGCCTGGTCATTATTTGGAGAAAACTCAATGACTATTAAAGTCGGTATTAACGGTTTCGGTCGTATCGGACGTATGGCTTTCCGCGCAGCAGCGAAAGATTTCAAAAACATCGAAGTGGTCGCAATCAACGATTTATTAGACCCTGAGTATTTAGCGTACATGCTAAAGTTTGACTCAGTACACGGTCGCTTTGACGGCACAGTAGACGTCGTTGACGGCAACTTAGTTGTGAACGGTAAAACCATCCGTATCACAGCAGAGCGTAACCCTGCAGACCTAGCATGGTCAGATGTGGGTGCAGATCTTGTCATTGAATGTACTGGTTTCTTCCTAACCGAAGAGTCTTGCCAGGCGCACCTAGACGCCGGTGCTAAGAAAGTTGTGCAGTCAGCGCCTTCTAAAGACCACACGCCAATGTTTGTTTACGGTGTGAACCACAATGACTACAAAGGCGAAGCGATTGTTTCTGCTGCATCTTGTACCACGAACGGACTAGCACCGGTCGCCAAAGTACTAAACGATAACTTTGGTATCAAGCGTGGCTTAATGACAACCGTTCATGCAGCAACCGCAACTCAGAAAACTGTCGATGGCCCATCGGCTAAAGATTGGCGTCGTGGACGTGGTATTCTAGAGAATATCATCCCATCTTCAACCGGTGCAGCGAAAGCGGTCGGTGTAGTTCTGCCTGAGCTAAACGGTAAATTAACCGGTATGGCGTTCCGCGTTCCTACGTCTGACGTTTCTGTGGTTGACCTAGTGGTTGAACTTGAAAAAGAAGCCACTTATGACGAAATTTGTGCGGCGATGAAAACAGCGTCTGAAGGTTCTATGGCAGGCGTTTTGGGCTACACCGAAGAAGCTAACGTTTCTACAGACTTCCGTGGCGATTCTCGTCCGTCTATCTTTGACGCCAAAGCCGGTATCGCACTGGACAAAACCTTTGTTAAGGTAGTGGCTTGGTACGATAACGAATACGGCTACACCTGTAATATGATGAGAGTTGTAGAGCACGTCGGCAAGTAATGGTTTTGTGCGCTCACTAGCGCCCACTTCTTCGTTGGTTGTCGGTCATTGTGCACCTGCACACTCCCTCTGCCGACCTTGAATTGCCAGCACTATTGAGAGCACAAACTCCATACTTGAATACGTAATCTTCGATTACCTTTTCTGTTCCATTTTTGAGTAGTTGACTGCTTGAGAGTGGAATTGAAAACTTAATTTTATTCATAAAATTTATATTAATAACATGTCTTGATAGGGCATGTAACCTAGAGGAAGTACCGAATGTCTGTAATTAAGATGACTGACTTAGATCTGGCTGGAAAGCGCGTATTAATTCGTCAAGATTTAAACGTCCCAGTAAAAAACGGTAAGGTAACGTCAGATGCACGTATCCGTGCATCATTGGCCACTATTAAAATGGCGGCAGACGCAGGTGCTAAGGTTATGCTAATGTCTCACTTGGGTCGTCCAACCGAAGGTGAATACGCAGAAGAATTCTCACTGGCGCCGGTTGCAGAAAATCTGTCTGAGAAACTAGGCAAAGAAGTTCGCTTAATCAAAGATTACTTAAAAGGTGGTTTTGAAGTAGCAAATGGCGAAGTGGTTCTACTGGAAAACGTCCGTTTCAACGTCGGCGAAAAAGCCGATGACGAAACACTGTCAAAGCAGTACGCTGCGCTGTGTGATGTTTATGTCATGGACGCATTTGGTACCGCACACCGTGCACAAGCCTCAACACATGGTGCCGGCGCGTTTGCACCGACCGCGTGCGCAGGTCCGTTATTGGCGGCTGAACTTGACGCTCTAGGCAAAGCCTTAAACAATCCAGCGCGCCCAATGGTTGCCATCGTCGGTGGTTCAAAAGTTTCCACCAAGCTAACTGTATTGGAATCACTTTCTGAGAAAGTAGATCAGCTCGTGGTTGGAGGCGGTATCGCCAACACCTTTATTGAAGCTGCAGGTTTCAATGTTGGTAAATCACTCTCTGAATCCGATTTGCTGGACACCTGTAGAAAACTCAATAGCATTATGGAAGCACGCGGTGCGGCCATTCCATTGGCGACAGACGTTGTTTGCGGTAAAGAGTTCTCTGAAACTGCGGTAGCGACGACTAAAAATGTTTCTGAAACAGAAGATGATGACATGATTTTTGATATTGGCCCTGACTCAGCTGCTGAGTTGGCCGAAATTATCAAGAATGCAGGGACTGTCGTTTGGAACGGGCCAGTTGGTGTTTTCGAGTTCGACCAGTTTGGCGAAGGCACGAAAGCGATCGCAATGGCGATTGCGGAATCCAAAGCATTCTCGATTGCTGGTGGGGGTGATACCTTAGCCGCGATTGATAAATATGATATTGCTGATAAAGTATCCTACATCTCGACGGGTGGTGGTGCTTTCCTTGAGTTTTTAGAAGGGAAAGCATTACCCGCGGTTACAATGCTTGAAAAAGCAGCTAAAAAGTAATTCAGTCGTAATTGACTAAATGACCAGGCCTGGTAAGTTACCAGGCCTGGTTTTCATCTGTTTATCTGGATAGTCTAAGATTTGTTAAAGACGAGACAGCATTAAATAGAGCCACGTAATGACGATAAGTTTTCCATTTAAGGGTGACTCGGTAAGTAAACATAGCCAACAACAGCCACTGACTGGCTGTCCGTCTGGAGAGCGTTTATTTTGCGAGACATCTTTTTTGAATTGGTAAAACCGTCAATTATTTTAAAAGGTATAAAACTCCATGTCCGAAAGCTTAAGAAGAACAAAAATTGTCGCAACATTAGGGCCCGCGACGGATCGTCCAGGCGAGCTAGAGAAGATGATCAAAGCCGGTTTAGACGTTGTGCGCATCAATATGTCGCACGGCAACACCGCCGATCATAAAATGCGTGTCGATGCAGTACGCGCGATGGCTGCAAAGTTTGATCGCGAAGTCGGTGTTTTGGTCGATTTGCAAGGGCCAAAAATCCGCATCGCACGGTTTGAAAACGACCAAATTACTTTAGAAGCTGGCGACAAGTTTTCACTCGACAACAACGCCGACGTTAACCTGGGTAACCAGCACGAAGTTGGACTGACCTATAAGAGTTTACCGTACGATGTTAAACCGGGTAACCGCCTGTTGTTAGACGATGGCCGTTTGGTGTTTGAAGTTGATGAAGTCGTTGGCGAACGTGTGAACTGTACCGTTATTGTCGGCGGTGTACTCTCAAACAATAAAGGCATTAACCTACAAGGTGGTGGGCTTTCAGCCTCTGCTTTAACGGATAAAGATAAAGAAGATATCTTAACGGCCGCTGAGATGGAAGCCGATTTTTTAGCACTCTCTTTCCCACGTTCGGCTGAAGACGTTGAGTACTGTCGTGCATTGGCAGAAAAAGCGGGTCTATTCTGCAGCATCGTCTCTAAGGTTGAGCGCGCAGAAGCGGTTGCGGATGACGCCACCTTAGACGGAATTATTCTGGCTTCCGACGTAATCATGATTGCTCGTGGTGACCTAGGGGTTGAAGTAGGCGATGCACAGCTGCCTGCACTACAGAAGAAAATGATCAAACGTTCACGTGAATTGAACCGTGTCACCATTACTGCAACGCAGATGATGGAAACGATGATTGACAATGCAATCCCAACCCGTGCAGAAGTCTTTGACGTCGCCAACGCAGTGATGGACGGGACGGACGCGGTGATGTTATCGGGTGAAACAGCGACCGGTAAATCTCCAAGTTTAGTCATAGAGACCATGGGGCGTATCTGTCATGAAGCAGAGAAGTCGCGCAGTTCACGTGAATCGACTCACCGCATCGACGAGTCCTTTACCGCGGTTGACGAAACCGTGGCGATGGCGGCCATGTATGCCGCCAACCACTTTGATGTTAAGTGCATTGCAACCTTAACGGAGTCAGGCAATACAGCATTGCTAATGTCTCGTATCAGTTCTGGCATTCCAATCATTGCAATGACACCGCACCTAAGAACGCGTCGTAAAGTAACTCTGTACCGCGGAGTTTATCCGTCATCTCTAATCTATGAAGGCTCGGATGATGTCGAAGTCAAAGCACTGATTATGGAGCGTATTAAATCATTTGGCATTGCTAAGGTCGGCGACCTCGTCGTGTTGACGCGTGGTGAGTTACGCGGAACGATGGGCGGGACGAACACGATGGAAATTGTAAAAGTTTCCTAGTCCGGTGAACTGAGTTCAATGAAAAAATGTCGAAACCATCAGAATGGTTTCGGCATAATTGCAAACAAATATTATTTGGATAGCCTATAAAAGCTTGATAGAATAGTGAAAATTTTTGAAATAAATAGGAGTCTCCCAAGATGGCGATGATTACACTTCGTGAATTAATGGACTACGCAGCTGAGCATAACTTTGGTATGCCTGCGTTTAACGTAAACAACATGGAACAAGTTCGTGCAATTATGCGCGCGGCAGATGCGGTCGATTCGCCGGTTATCCTTCAAGGATCTGCGGGTGCTCGTAAGTATGCAGGTGAGCCAATGCTACGTCACATGATCGCAGCAGCGGTTGAAATGTACCCTAACGTTCCGGTTGTTATGCACCAGGATCACGGTTCAGATGTTGGCGTTTGTTTGCGCGCAATCCAGTCTGGCTTCACATCGGTCATGATGGACGGTTCTCTAGAGTCGGACATGAAAACACCAGCGTCTTATGAGTACAATGCAGCCATCACTGCTGAAGTTGTAAAGATCGCCCACGCAGGCGGTGTGTCTGTTGAAGGTGAGCTAGGGTGCTTAGGTTCTTTAGAAACTGGAATGATGGGTGAAGAAGACGGACACGGTTCAGACGAGAAGCTGGACATGAGCAGCTTGCTGACAGATCCTGAAGAAGCAGCGCAGTTTGTAAAAGACACCAACGTTGACTGTTTAGCGGTTGCAGTAGGAACGTCACACGGTGCTTACAAGTTTACTTCTAAGCCATCAGATGACGTGCTTAAAATTGACCAGATTCGTAAGATTCATGAGCGTATCCCGAACACGCATATTGTTATGCACGGTTCTTCTTCAGTACCTGAAGAGTGGCTGCAAATCATCAACAACTATGGTGGTGATATGGGTCAAACTTACGGTGTTCCAGTTGAAGCAATCGTTGAAGGCATCAAGTACGGCGTTCGTAAAGTGAACATCGACACGGATCTACGTATGGCGTCTACGGGTGCGATTCGTAAGCACTTGGCTGAAAACACTTCTAACTTCGACCCACGTAAATTCTACAACGCAGCGGAAGATGCGATGATGGAAATCTGTAAGGCACGTTTTGAAGCCTTCGGTTGTGCGGGTCACGGTTCCAAGATCAAAGCGGTTGGTCTAGAAGAGATGCAAGCACGTTATGCTAACGGTTCTTTAAACCAGGTTGTTCGTTAATCGATTGATTAGTGCCCAATAAAGCTCAATAAAAAACCCGCTTCGGCGGGTTTTTTTGTATCTGTCATAAGGTGTTTTTCGTTAGGTGGATTGAAAATGAAAGCTTATGATCGCCATAACAACTCGTGTCAGTTTTGTCACAGAATTATGGTTATAATCCAAACAATGCAAGCAGATTACATTTCAATAGAACGCGCTCAATGTCGTATTTGTGCATTCTGTGCTTTATTTTAAAAGGGTCATTATGAGCACCACCACTTACAACTTCGAAGTTTCTCAGAGTAACTTTAACGCTATTGTGTTAATAAATTCGTATAAGTTACCCGTTTTTACGCTGTTCATGAGTCCAAGTATTGGCAGTTGTATTGATCTTGAGCGCATCCTATCTGAATACGCTGATGAATTTACGGGCCAGTTTATCTTGGCGCGCATTGATGTCGACATGCAACCTGAGTTGCGCGAGCAATATCAGGTGGTGAATGTACCGACGATTAAAGTCTTTAAAGAGGGTCAAGTGGTTCACCAAGAGATCGGTCTTCTCAATCTAAAAGAGGTTGCTGAACTGTTTAAAGCGCATGGTATCTTCAGGGTGTCAGATGAGATGCGTGAGAAAGCGCGTGAACACCACCTGGCCGGCGATACGCAAGAGGCGATCAATTTACTGACGCAGGCAATTAAGACAGACCCCGCTAACCCAAGAGTTGTGGTGGACATGATTCAGGTTATGCTCGATCTGAAACTGTTAGAAGAGGCCAAGCAGCTGTTTAATCGTCTACCGGACAAGGAAAAGCAATCAGAGTCGGGAAAATCCATTTTGGGTCAGCTAACCTTTCAGGACTTGGCAGCCAAAACGGCAGGTTTTCAGATATTGGAAGGCCAGGTAGCGAATGATCCTCAGGACTTTGATGCGCGATTTGATTTAGCTATTTGCTACGTTGCAGACCACGACTATGAGAACGGTATGAGTCAAATATTCAGTATTCTTGATCAAGAGCCAACTTACCGAGAGGGCGCTGCACAAGAGTTAGCGGTCAGCATTATCAATATGCTGGAGGCTAACAGTCCAAAACTGGCGCAGGATTCAAGGCGAATTTTAAGTAATATGCTCTCTAAATAGTGGTTGTATGGTTCTAAGCGGATTATTAAAAAGTAGCCTAAGCAGGTATATTCAATTATGAACAAGACAAAAAACAAGTAAGCAAAAATAAAAAAACCGCATTAAAATGCGGTTTTTTTGTTTTATGAGGCGTTTATTTAGGAACCGTTAAATATAATCACTGCTCTCAACCGCATCTAAATCCGTGCTGCTGAAACGACAGACGTTCACACTGATGTAATCGTCGTAAGCACTGCCGGAAGAGACCCAGTTTTTAACTTTATTTTCGATGGCTTGCGGCAACACCTTGTCGTTAAGCACTAAGCAGAAGCCATATTTAAATCTTACACTTTCAGCGGTCTCAATCACCAGTTGACCATCCTGAGTGAACAGTTTTACGCTCGCTTGCTGGCCGGGCATGGTCATAAACGCCGTCGCACCATGGATTTTTATTAACTCTAAAAGCTGACTATTAAAATGCATTTTACTGAGCGGGTTATGCTGGTAGTACTCCTGTATTAATGCGTCTGAGCGCTCTATTAGAGAGGCTTTTAAGCTGTCCACAGAGTCAAAGTTCTCGTCGCCTAACTCAAAGATAACGTAGGCCTGTTGAGATGTACCAAGAGACAACGCTTTGTCTTGTTCAATAATTAATGCGGCACCGTCAAGAAGTGCTTGGTAGTCTTCATTTGGAAAGTCTTGCAAGCATTGTTTAAATTGTTCCGTATTCATTTCAATGTTCCTAGTGATGGCGATGGATTGCGATGGATGGCAATGAGCGCACATTTTAGCAGAGTGTGAATATAAAAAACCTCAGTCTGTATGCTTTAACTGAGGTTTGATTTGAGGTCTAAAATAATGAATCTAAACGCATGAAAACGTTAACTGGTTAAGTTTGCAAACAGTTGTGGCAACTTTTCAGGGAGCTTCATGACATCTTCTACAATGGCATAACGGTTCTGACCAAATATGTTTTGGACATATTTATCCGCGTATTGATCAATGGTCAAGCAGTAAGAGTAGATCCCTTTTGATTGCAGTTCCTCAACCGCTTTTTTTGCATCTTGTTTCAAATATTGGCCATCCTGTTCATCAATGTCTGCCGGCTCGCCATCGGTGATCACTAACAGTAATTTCTGTTTGCTGTTTTGTTGTTCTAGATAGTGACCAGCATGACGCATTGCACCGCCCATACGCGTGGATAATCCTCCTTGCATACCGGCCAAACGCGCGTGAACATCCGCATTGAAAGGTTCGTCAAATTGTTTGAAACGTGTGTATTGCAGATCGTGACGGCCGTCCGAAGAGAAGCCGTGAACTGCAAACTGGTCTCCTATGCCGTGGATGGCGTGGGAGACTAAAATTGAAGCTTCTTGTGTAACTTGCAAGATGGTTTTATCCGTACCAGGAACCAGCTCATTGGTCGATTCTGACAGATCTAATAGAATCACCACTGAGACTTCACGAGTACGAATCACATTTCGCATGGTAATACGTGGGTCGGGGGACTCTCCCATGCGCAATGAAGTAATCGCTTCTACACAGGCGTTTAAATCGAGCTCGTCACCGTCTTCAATTCGACGAATGCGCTGTAAACCAACCGCTTGCAGTTTATCTACAATTTGACGAATGCGATGGGCAATGCCTTTGTGCGTGTCAAGAATGCGAGCATAGAGTTCAGGATCGCCCTTTTTAGCGCGACGTTCATAGAGGGTTACCCAGCTTGGACGGTTTAATTGAACGCGGTAATCCCACTCATGGTAATGATAAGGGGCTGAAACTGGTTCAACACCTTCCATTTGGTTAAATGAAATGCCGTTATCTTCGTAAGGCATAAGTTCGGTGCTTAGCACCCAAATTTCATCATGCTCAACGTCGATCAACTCGGAATCGATTTCATTGATCATCTCCATAACCGAGACATTTCTGCGCACAGACTCTTTATGGCCACCACCACCTGAATCCATCTCCGCCCACTCTTCTGAGGCCCAAACAAAGCGGTTATCGTCTCGGTACCCAAAGCGTTGCCGACTTAACTCGGTTAACGAGACCCATTTATTGCTGGAAATATTCAGCGCATTGTGCAGCAGAATACCGAGATCCCATGACCACTTCTCATTGGTTAAATTATCCTCAATTTCAGCATAAAAACGGTCAACTACCAACATGAGCTGCACATCATCCCCTAAGGGGTAGTCGCGGTCCATGAGTTTGAGTGCGAGTTGTTCTAAGCGAAACGCGGTAGACTTTTCATCTAGATCAGCCGTTTCTTTACTGGCTTTTATGACCTTCAACCACAGGTTTTTTAAGCCTGGGAACTGCTTAATCGCGTTGTATTCAACACGCGCATCTTCAATCAGCTCAATAAAAAACATCTGTTGCGGGGTCAGCTGCTCCATTGAGATGGCAGCGGTGGTGTAGCAAAGATGTGAAGCCATGTGGGCGGCCATAGCGCGGTAAAGCTCTGCGCCTTTGACATCACCGAGATCGTTTAGTGCGTCGGGGAGGTGTAACGCCATATTTTGAAAGTAGGGCTTAAAGTCGGCAAAATCGGCCGCAGCAGGACGAATAAAGAAGTCACGTGCCCAAAAAGCCCGCAGGTAGAAGTTGATGGGACGGTGATAGTCGATGAACAGCGAGCCTTTGCGCTGTTGCTGAAAAACCGCTTTGGAGTCTTCAGACTCCAGGTTAAAGTATTTTATCTGCGCAGCAAAATTACGCGCGTGTGCTTGCGCACCCCATTGCGCCCAGCGTCTTAAACCTGAAACGGTTAATTTGTTCATAATGTCTTCCATGTTATTTAACATGGGGCGCACGGCGCGTGGGGTTTTAGAGCCCATTTGATAAATCAGCGCTAAATACTGTCGAGTTAGATCAATATCCTGCGTCTTTTCGGCAATGATGGGCAAGGAATCTAATACTAGAGAGATCACTTCACCGGACGTGACCGACGAGAGTTTCATAATGGTCTCTAGAATATCGTCTAAGATCTCATCGTCCACTTTCGCGACGACCTGGGGCACGGCCTCAAGGTAGCTGATCACGACTTGCTCACCCTTGCCTAAGTAGGCGATTCCTTGAGCGCTTTTCAGCCAATTTTCGCGTGAATGTTCATTCATGCAGTGCGACGCTTCTTGAATTAATGAGTCAATCATCCCTTCAAGTTGGGGTACGCTGGCGATCAATGCCCCTTTGGTTTCTTGTAGATCAAAACTCATAACTATTCCTATACATTTGGACCTTTGCATAACGTCAAAAGCGAAAAGAGAAGGGTTAGGCGATACCGGACTGTTTTAACGTCAATTCGCAACACCAGTAATCGTCTATAAAGCGCGCTTTAGACACTGTAACCCACCGCGAAAAAAATCATTCGCTCTGTCTAATGCGAGGTCTCATAGTTTAAATTCAGCAAACAGACCGGCTGTCATCACTTTAAGCGATCAAGAGATCCCAGCAGGCCTGGTGGATTTATTCGAAAAATGTATCGACTGTCGTTAAGAGGGTATCTAGAATGTCATCATCATCTGTCAAAGGGGTGATCAGTGCCATGGTGCACGCTTTTTTAGGATCAACGCCTTTGTTGATCAGTTGCGCTGCATAAACCAAAAGACGGGTTGAAATACCTTCATCAAGTCCGTGCCCTTTTAGGTTACGAGAGCGTTGGGCGATCTGTACCAGTTTTTCTGCGATCGCAAGCTCTATTCCAGCTTCTTTGGCGACGATCTCCGACTCAATCGACGCTTCCGGATAGTCAAATCTGAAACCACCAAAACGCTGCTTAGTCGATTGCTTTAGGTCTTTCATCATAGACTGATAGCCAGGGTTATAAGAGATGACCAGCTGGAAATCCGGGTGCGCTTCAAGCAATTCGCCTTTTTTATCTAAAGGCAGAATACGACGGTGGTCCGTCAAAGGGTGAATGATAACCGTGGTGTCTTGACGCGCTTCGACAATCTCATCTAAGTAGCAGATGGCACCGATACGGGCCGCAACAGTTAAAGGGCCGTCCTGCCAGCGTGTGCCGTTGATGTCGATTAAGAAACGACCGACTAAGTCCGAGGCGGTCATATCTTCGTTACAGGCGACGGTGATCAGAGGTTTATTGAGTTTGTGCGCCATGTATTCTACAAAACGAGATTTACCACAACCGGTTGGCCCTTTTAGCATGATCGGCATTCTAGATGCGTAACCGGATTCAAACAGTTCAACTTCATCCGAGACAGGGCGGTAAAAAGGCTCTTCTTTGACAAGGTATTGTGATGGGTCGAGTGCGTTGATTTCTGACATGGTCATTTCTCCGTTAACGGGATAATTACAAAAAGGATTTGGTTAAGTGTAAAAAAATGTAAAAGAGTGCTGCTGTAAAGCTTGCAAGCCCCCCGACTTTAGAAAGAGTCACACTTTTAGATTTGCTGACTGTTGTCAATAAACAAATCTAAAGGCATGAGGTGGTCGACCAGTTTCGGGGCCGGCCGACCGGATTCACTAATTTGAGGTATAAAATCAATTTAGTAAACAAGGGTAAGAAGTGCCAGTAATTAGTTGTGTAGGCAGTTCTCAGAATTTGGGTAGGTTAGAAACGGGTTCTAACCTAATTAAAACCTTAAGATAAAACTAAAGTAAAACCTTAAGGGTTTCCACAAACCTACCAGGCCTGGTAGGTTTGTGTAAGCACATCAAAACATTGTGCTCGTTATGCATCACCACGCTTAATTAGCATGTTGGCACCTTGGGATTGTGAAAAGTTGTCATAGCCGATCAAACGAACGTGGTTGTTTGGGTTGGCTTTGATACAATTCTGAACTTCTGCTAGTACGGCGTCTGCAGAGGTTTCACCGAACATCGGTAATTTCCACATATACCAGAAGTAATCAAAAGCGCGCTCTGGCTCTGAGTGCTCAATCGCAGGGTTCCAGCCCTTGTCAATAATATATTGAACCTGTGCCTTAACCTGTTCTGCAGTCATGGTCGGTAAGTAAGAGAATGTCTCTGCTTTACGCGACTTTGGGTCAGAAATTCGTGATGGGTAATCTTGTACTTCACTCATTGTTTTTCTCCTAGTTCCATCAATTACTTGTGCTTAAAGTCAAGCTTGTCGACTGTGTCGAATTCAAACTTGATCTCTTTCCAAGTTTCCATTGCGATCTTAAGTTCTGGGCTATGCTTAGCGGCGTTAGTAAGGATTTCTTTACCAGTTTTTTCAATCTCTTTACCTTCGTTACGTGCTTGTACACACGCTTCCAAAGCAACACGGTTAGCAGCTGCACCGGCAGCGTTACCCCATGGGTGGCCTAAAGTACCACCACCAAACTGAAGCACAGAGTCGTCACCGAAGATGGCGACCAACGCAGGCATGTGCCAAACGTGGATACCACCAGATGCAACCGGGATAACACCAGGCATAGCACCAAAATCTTGGTCGAACATGATGCCACGTGAACGGTCTTCTGGGATGAACGAATCACGCATGATGTCGATCCAGCCTAGAGTTGCTTCACGGTCACCTTCTAACTTACCAACAACCGTACCTGAGTGCAGGTGATCACCACCCGACAGACGAAGTGCTTTTGTTAGAACGCGGAAGTGAATACCGTGGTTAGGGTTACGGTCAATAACACCGTGCATGGCGCGGTGAATGTGTAACAGTAGCCCGTTCTTACGGCAGTAGTTCGCAAGGCCTGTGTTCGCGGTGAAGCCACCGGTTAGGTAGTCGTGCATGATGATTGGAGAACCAATCTCTTTTGCAAACGCAGCGCGTTCGTACATCTCTTCTGGTGTACCGGCCGTTACGTTTAAGTAGTGACCTTTACGCTCGCCCGTTTCAGCTTCTGATTTCTCAATCGCATCTTGGCAGAAAAGAAAGCGATCTCTCCAGCGCATGAAAGGCTGTGATGTAACGTTTTCATCGTCTTTTGTGAAGTCTAAACCACCGCGTAGACACTCATAAACAGCGCGACCGTAGTTTTTAGCAGATAGACCCAGCTTAGGTTTGATAGTACAACCCAACATTGGACGACCGTATTTGTCCATCTTGTCACGCTCTACTTGAATACCGTGTGGAGGACCACCACAGGTCATGACGTACGCTAATGGGAAGCGAACGTCTTCTAGACGACAAGCACGCAGTGCTTTAAAGCCGAAGACGTTACCCACCAAAGAGGTCATAACAGAGACAACAGACCCTTCTTCGAATAGGTCGATTGGGTAAGCGATGAATGCGTAGAAAGAAGAGTCGTCACCAGGAACGTCTTCGATTCTGTAAGCACGGCCTTTGTAGTAGTCAAGATCTGTTAGAAGATCTGTCCATACGGTGGTCCAAGTACCGGTCGAAGATTCAGCGGCAACCGCAGCTGCAAGCTCTTCACGTGGAACACCGTCCTGTGGAATTAATTTAAAACATGCTAGGAAGTCTGAGTCTTTAGGCTCATAATCCGGCATCCAATACGTTTCGCGGTATTCTTTAACACCTGCGTTATAGGTCTTAGCCATAGTTTTACCCCTTAGGTTTTAAAAACTTTAAACCTGAAAATTGAACCGATTAAAGTTCTTGTCGTTTTCAGTTGCAGCCATGTTAAAAATTAATCCGCACTCTGGGAATACGGTAA
>CAZVPH010000011.1:0-8018 GCA_964628125.1 uncultured Thiosulfatimonas sp.
TAGGCATGATTCTGAACGCTCTATTGCACTCACAGGTCGCAAAAATAACCGCCATTCTACCGCTGTTTTCCATGATCGCTATTCTGTTGATCATTGCGATTGTGGTCGCACTTAATCAGGCAAATTTACACATTATGGCGTGGACATTACTCTTGGCGGTGATTGTCCACAACAGCCTTGGTTTGGCATTTGGTTACTGGCTAACGCGACGATTTGGTTACGACTCTGTAATCGCGCGCACTGTAGCGATTGAAGTCGGTATGCAAAACTCTGGTCTAAGTGTGGCGCTTGCGCTGCAATACTTCAGCGCGGTCAGCGCTTTACCCGGCGCGCTTTTCAGTATCTGGCATAACGTATCGGGTTCACTGTTTGCCAGCTATTGGCAAGCGAAAGCTAGAAAGCAAAAAGCCCCGTAACATGCTTTAACATGAGATTAAGGGGCTTTTAGGTGTGAATGGCTTTTTAGGGGCTTGAGGCGTAATTAAGCGGTGTAAGTGAGGACTTGGTTGCTTCTTGGTTGGTTAATACGCTCGAAGAGTGCTTTTTAATCCAAATTGGAATTACTTACCGCGGTAAGTAATACGGCCTTTGGTTAAATCGTACGGGGTCAGTTCAACCTTAACCGCATCGCCTGCTAGGATTCGAATGTAGTTTTTACGCATACGGCCTGAAATGTGCGCCAAAATTTTGTGCCCATTTTCAAGTTCTACTCTAAAAAGTGTGTTTGGTAATGTTTCTAAAACGACACCGTCGAATTCAATAACGTCTTGCTTAGCCATAAGTTTTCTATTTAACCCTTCTGTTAATTTGCGCGGATTATACCAACTTAATGGTTTAAATTCAATTGATTATCGATGAATAGATGTTCTTTAGAGAATTATGAGTGAGTAAGCACGGTTTAAAGCGGTTTGATGGGTTTTTAAGCCAATCGAAAATCAATTGAGAGCTAATAAAGCAGGGAGATATAGGATTTGAATCCGATTTGAGTCCATCGGATGATTTATCGAATCTTTACGACGGTACAGTTACTGCTAAGAACTCCTCATAGTTTTTACGGTTATTTACTTGGTTTTGCTGAATTTTACTGGGCTTTGTCAAGAGTGTTAAGACGTTTAGAGACGCTTAAGCAGGTTTAGACGACAGCTACGGGGCTGATATTCTAGAGGCATAGTTGAGGCGAATTGTTTGAATCAGCGCCCTGTATTGTTGGGGCACGTCGGTTGATTTTTGAGGCGTTTTTAACAGCCAACTCAGTAAAGCTTGATCACTCTCTGCCAGCAAACAGTGCAAAAGAGTTAGTGTTTTAAACAGTGAGTTTTTGTGTTCTTGGGCAGTGTTAGGATCGGGAAGATTAGATTCGGTCAGAGGACTTAAGTCCAAGTGTTCAATAAACGCGACTAACAGTAATTCACTTTCTAAATTGCCACGTTTGCTTAAAAATAGCATTTTTCTGCGTTGCGCTTCTACCGCGTCAGTCGTTAGTTGCTGGGGGCTGTGCGCTTCTTCTAGGTTGAACATTAAATTTCTTTAACCATTATCGATTTTAACGCTTGGATGGCTCGGCTGGGATTAAGCCCTTTTGGGCAAGCGTCGGTGCAGTTTTGAATGTGTCGACATCGAAAAGTTTGCGTGGGGCTGTCCAGTGATTTAAGTCGCTCTGTGCGCTGGGTATCGCGCGAATCGATAACAAAGCGGTGGGCGGCCAAGAGAGCTGCAGGGCCTGCGAATTGATCTGGATTCCACCAGAAAGAGGGGCAACTGGTCGAACAACAACCGCACAAAATACACTCATAAGAGCCGTCGAGCTTGGCGCGATCTTCGGGAGACTGTAGGTGTTCGTGTTGTAAGTCCAATGGTTCGGTTTGCAAATAGGGATCTACGCCTTGGTATTGCTGGTAGAAGAGCGTCATATCAATAATAAGGTCTTTGATAATCGGCAGGCCTGGCATGGGTTTTACGATGACTTTTTGTGGCAACTCTGATAAAGGGGTTATGCAACTTAAGCGGTTGCGTCCATTGACATTCATGCCATCTGAACCGCAAACACCCTCTTGACAAGATGAGCGATAGGCCAAGCTGGGGTCTTGTTCTCGCAAGAGATGTAATGCGTCCAATAACATGGTATCGACTGTGATCAGTGCGTTGTCCAGTTCAAAAACCTGGTCATAAGGCGCTTGATCCGTTTCTGGATTATAGCGATGAATGATAAATTGCATGACAACTCCTGACTGGGCATCGTTTGATGTTTAAGTGCGTTGCGAATGAATAGAACGCGAAACGATAGAGAACGTCGATATTATAAGCTGTAAAAATTGAGCACAAGCGGTGCAAGCAGAGAAATGCTAGCGGCGAGATACCGCTCTGTGCGCCGTGTCTTTTTGTGGTTGAAGGTGAGATGTCGCTGGACGGAACGCAGGAAGTGCTCATTAATACACCCTCGGTTTAGGGGGAAAGGCTGGATGATGTTTGGGCTCTAAGATCACTGGTTTATACGCTAACCGATGGTTTTCTTGAAAATAGAGTGTGTGTTTTAACCAGGCCTGGTCATCTCGTTCGGGGTAATCAACTCGAGAATGCGCCCCGCGACTTTCGAGTCGAGCCAATGCGGAGGTGACGGTGGCAAACGCGATGGCGACTAGGTTTTCTAATTCAAACGCAGCAAGGCGCTCTAGGTTAAACACCTCATTAAAGTCGGTTAAGCAGACTGTATCCAAGCGCATTTGAATTGCTTGCAACTCTGTTAATGCCTGTTGCATGGTCGGTTCATCTCTAAAAACACCGCACCCATCGGCCATGATTTTTTGCAGAGATTTCTTAATAAGAATAACGCTGTCGGCTGGCCTTTTAAGCTGTGAAGGCTTATTAATGGTTTCTGACGACCTTCTTTGCCAACGTTGTAGGCGTTTTTGAACAGCCTGCAGATCAAGCGGTCTCTCTTGCTGGTTTTCTTCTGCCCCTGTTGTAGCCGTTTTTAACGCCTTTGAGATGGTCCGCGCGGCGTTGCGTCCAAAAACAATAATGTCCAACAACGAATTCCCCCCCAGACGGTTTGCGCCGTGGACCGAAACGCAAGCGCATTCACCAATCGCATAGAGTCCCGCAACCACTTTGGGCAGGCCTGGTTTATCCAATCCCTCTAAAGGGTCTAGTAAGTTTAGTGGGATTTGCGTCACCACCTGACCTTGGATATTGGTGGGAATGCCACCCATCATATAGTGGCAAGTGGGATAGACATGAATCGGTTCTTTAGCGGGGTCAATGCCTAAAAAAGTCTGGCTGATGTCGCGAATACCGGGCAGTCGTTCGGCAATCACCGCGTCTGAAAGGTGACGGATGTCCAGCAGAACATAGTCTTTATTTGGACCACAGCCTCGACCCTCTTTAACTTCGATGGCAATGGCGCGCGAGACGACGTCACGTGAGGCTAAGTCTTTGGCGTGGGGCGCATATTTTTCCATAAAGGCTTCGCCCAAGGCGTTGCGAAGCTTACCGCCTTCACCGCGTGCAGCCTCGGAGATCAGCATGCCCTTGCCAGCGACTCCGGTGGGGTGAAACTGCCAAAACTCCATGTCTTGCAGTGGCAGGCCGGCGCGCAAAACCATGCCTAACCCATCGCCAGTATTGATGGTGGCATTGGTGTTGTTACGAAACACTTGTGCCGCGCCTCCGGTGGCTAACAGGGTGTGCGGACTCTGGAGTATTTTGTATGTGCCATCGTGAATATTCATCACCAACACGCCGCCAATTTCGTCCTGGTCGGTTTTTAAGAGATCGAGCGCGTAATATTCGTCGTAGAACTGTGTGCCTAAGCGGATGTTCTGTTGATAGAGTGACTGCAGAATCGCATGGCCGGTTCGATCGGCGGCGGCACAGGTACGGTGCGCTTGCTCTTCGCCAAAATTTTGGCTCTGACCGCCGAACGCGCGTTGATAAATTTTGCCGTCGGCTTGGCGAGAAAATGGCACGCCAAAATGCTCTAACTCACGCACAATTTCAGTGGCCTCTTGGCACATAAATTCAATCGCATCCTGGTCGCCTAAATAATCACTGCCTTTGATGGTGTCGTACATGTGCCACTGCCATTTATCGGCACTGACATTGCCCAGTGCTGCGTTGATGCCACCTTGAGCGGCAACCGTGTGCGAGCGGGTTGGAAAGACTTTTGAAACCATAGCGATCTTATGGCCGGCTTCGGTCAACTGCAATGCACAGCGCATGCCGGCACCGCCTGCACCAATCACCAAGGCGTCGAAATATTCAATCGAAAAATTTGGGCTCAAAGTCATATTGCTTCCTGTGTTTTAAGCGAGCTGCAGTGTTTTTTTGTTTAAACAGTTAAGTAGTAAAGGATAGGGGTGTGGAGTGCGCGCTTTTTTTACATGCTGGAGATGACTTTGGTGTGGTTGCTCTGCCTGCAACTACAGTCAAGTGCAGTGCAACTTTATGTCCGCTCATGTCGTTTCACGCAGTGTCGTGCAGGATTAAACTGTGCTAAACAGCACCACCAGCAACCAAACGCTGTTGATCAATAGCAACGCTAGCAAACTGTGATAAATGGTCAACCACAAAGCCAGGTTTTTACGCGGCACATAGTCAATCATAATATCGCGAACCCCGACCCAAGCGTGCACCATAATTAACCCAAGGGCAATGAGACTTGCAATGCTGAATATCGGTTCGGCCAAGTTATGTACCAGGGCGTAAAGCGTATGGAATTTAGGCTGTTGTAAAATCGTCCAGGCCAAAAAGGGCACGTACATCAGAAGGTAAAGCGCACTAACGCGTTGCCAAACATGGGCTTTTTTACCCGATAGATTTTTGACTTTAACGTTAAATTCAATCATGACCAGGCCTGGTAACTTATAAAAATCGAGATCAAAACCCACAGCAGAAATAGTAGGCTTGTGATGTAGCCGCTGTTAATAAATTGATAGGGTTTTGGCGCGACAAAGTGTTCGGCAAGTAGGTGGCGCAAGCCGGTAAGCCAGTGGAAACTTAAGGCGATCCAAAAGGCGGTGTGCAGACTGAGCAGAAGCCAGTGGCCAGAAATAGAAATCAGGCTGACACTGGGGTGGATAATGATCAGATTGGCAAGCACCAGATAGGTGACGAGGCTGAGCACCAAGGCCAGACCGGTTAAACGGTGCGCGCCGGAAAGCAAGGCGTTGACTGGAAAATGCAGGGCCGAAAATCTTAAAAATCGGGGGCGATTATCAGGGGACGAGTACATAGAACGGTCTTTTCAACCTCTTATAAGATGTTATTGAGTCAATCCATTCTACTGCGAATGTGGGAATAAGTCGCAATAATAAGTCTCAATAACCAGTGGCAAAGACTACCTGAATAATGGGGTGCAGATCTCTTAGGCAATTTAAACTGACCAGGCCTGCTTTAATCCACTAATTTAGTGAGGTTTCTTTGTGCCTGGGTGTGACCGTAAGCGGCGTCTGCCCAGTCGATTGAAAACTGCCATTTTTGCGGAGGAAAGGTTTGACTCATCTGTTGTTGAATCAAGGCTTCAAACTCTATCCTAGGGATTAAACGCGCGCCTAAGCTCATCAGGTGTGGTGTTTCAACCTGAGTGTCAATGGCGATAAATCCCCAGGCTTTTAACTGCATTGCTAATGCGACCAGGGCTATTTTTGAGCTGTCCGACACCTTGGAGAACATCGATTCACCAAAAAACATTTTGCCAATGGCGATGCCGTAAAGCCCACCGACTAAATGATCGTCCTGCCAAACTTCAACAGAATGAGCGTGACCTGACTGGTGCAGTGACTGGTAGGCGTCTAACATCTCTGCTGAGATCCAAGTGCCTTCTTGCCCCTCTCTTGGTACAGTGGCACAGGCTTGCATGACTTCAGAAAAGTTTTGGTCCAAAGTGACGGTCAGAGTGTCATCCCACTCCAGTTTCTGGAGGGTTTTACGCAAACTGCGGTTTATTTTCAAGTCGTCAATCCACAGCACACTGCGTGGACTAGGTGTCCACCAAAGAATGGGCTCACCGGGATTAAACCACGGAAAAATTCCGTTGCTGTACGCTTGAAGCAACCACTCAGGCGTTAAGGCGCCGCCGACAGCCAGCAGTCCATCGGGCTCGAGCAACGCTAAATTTGTCGGTGGAAACATCACGGGCGCGGGCTCAAGCCAGAAAGGGGAGTGAAGTGTGGAGTTTGTCATAGTGCTTTGTGGGGTCTACTCAAGTGTCGGTTAAATTAAGCGGTCAGTACGTGGGCTTGATTATAGAGTAAATTAACAACGGGAGCCGATGTCGGCTTTTTAACTTACACTTTAATGAATCTAAAATGAATCTAAAATGAATCTAAAATCAATTTTAGATCAGTTTTAGGTCTAGCCTTACACCGTTCTAGCACGCGTTACACGGTCTTTTAAGAGAAGTCTGTGACCCGTTTTTGTACAGTTTACAAGTACAAGTACAGAGTGTGTGCTGTCTAAATCGCGCTAATTCTAGCACTAAGCCGCTCATAACCCGTTAGAATAACGCAGATGAAATTCTCGGAATCTGCAAGTTTTGGGTGTGCAGGCAGGATAGGTTGAATAAGATGTTGGACCATCGCGCGCACTGAAGTTTGCGTGGGGTTAAATATTCTAGAAGTTACGATTCAACCTGATTGAACCTGATTGAATCGTAGTCGTTTATTTCCGCGTTTTTAAAATCTCGCTGGTCGGAACGCCCATAATCGAAGCACCCATAATTCAAATACTGACAGTCAAGAGATCCAAAACGGAGATCTAACTAACTTATTAATTATATGCAACACCCAGTAATGCCCTGTTTTAAAGAGCCCTGACAAACCCTACTTAAGCGAACTGCCTATTATTATGACTCAATTTGTTCACCTTCACGTCCACTCCGAATACTCCGTTGTTGACAGTACATTAGGCATCAAACCACTGATTTCCTTGGTACAAGAGTGCGCGCAACCCGCGATAGCACTGACGGATCAGAATAACCTCTTTGCATTGGTTAAGTTTTATCAGGCCGCCATGCGCGGGGGGATTAAGCCCGTTGTGGGCGCAGAAGCATTTATTGAAGACGACAGCGGCGAGGTGTTTAAGATGGTCTTGCTGGTGCAAAATGAGACCGGCTATTTAAATCTTTCGCGCCTTATTTCGCAGAGTTACTTAAAAAACCAGAAACTCTACCAAAACAATATGCTCGGCTTAATGAAACGTGAATGGTTAGAAGAGTTTAACGAGGGTTTGATTGCGCTGTCCGGGGGACGTTTGGGCGATATCGGGGTTGCGCTCTTGGCTGAAAAGCCCAACTTAGTGGCCAGCCGTGTTAAGTGGTGGCAAACTCACTTTCCTGACCGGTTTTATCTTGAACTGATTCGCACAGGTCGTCCACAAGAAGAAGCCTATTTGGCTTTAGCGATTGACGTGGCTCTGCGTTATGACCTGCCGGTGGTCGCGACGAATGATGTCCGTTTTGCGACCGCCGAAGATTTTGATGCGCACGAAGTGCGTACCTGTATTGGGGCGGGCTATATTCTCGATGACCGAAATCGACCTAAACTCTACTCCGAGGAGCAATATTTTAAAAGCACCGAGGAGATGGTGGAACTGTTTGCCGACATTCCAGAAGCGATTACTAATACGGTCGAAATTGCCAAGCGCTGTAGCTTAGACCTTACCTTGGGCACCTATTTTCTACCGGACTTTCCTGTGCCCGAAGGGATGACGATGGGCGAGTTTTTTATCGCTGAAAGTCATAAGGGATTAGAAGAGCGCTTAGCGTTTTTGTTTGGCCATTTAGACGCGGACGCTTACGAAGCCAAGCGGGTGGAGTATTACGACCGTATTAAGTTTGAGTTAGACGTTATTTTGGAGATGGGATTTCCTGGCTACTTTTTGATTGTTGCCGACTTTATTCAGTGGGGCAAAAACCAACTGATTCCTGTTGGTCCAGGCCGTGGGTCCGGTGCGGGCTCATTGGTCGCGTACGCCTTAAAGATTACCGATATAGATAAATATTCCGTAGAAATGCAGAACCC
>CAZVPH010000011.1:8028-13761 GCA_964628125.1 uncultured Thiosulfatimonas sp.
GTTTGAGCGTTTCTTAAACCCAGAACGTGTCTCTATGCCGGACTTCGATATCGACTTCTGTATGGATCGTCGCGATGAAGTTATCGACTATGTGGCGCAACACTATGGGCGAGATCACGTCTCACAAATAGTCACCTTCGGCACCATGGCGGCCAAGGCGGTGGTGCGCGACGTTGGACGAGTGCTCGGTTTAGGCTATGGCGTGGTCGATGGCATTGCAAAACTGATTCCGAACGAACTTGGCATCAAGCTAGCCGGTGCGCTGGAGAAAGAAGAAGAATTACAAAACAAGTACGACAACGATGAGGATGCGCGTCAACTTTTAGACTTTGCTCTTAAATTAGAAGGCACTGTGCGCAATACCGGACGTCACGCCGGAGGGGTCGTGATTGGGCCTAAATCGTTAGATAATTTCTGCCCAGTCTTGTGCGATCCTGATGGCTCCAGTGTGGTCACGCAGCTTGATAAAGACGATGTGGAAACCGCAGGCCTGGTAAAATTTGACTTTTTGGGGCTTAGAACCCTCACCATCATCGACTGGGCGCTGCAATCGATTAATGCCAATAAACGACCCGGTGATGAAGGGTTTGTGGATATTGCGCGTATTCCTCTGACCGACCACCCAACCATTGAAATGATTAAAACCGGTAAAACTACCGGGGTGTTCCAGCTTGAATCCAGTGGAATGCAGAGTTTGATTGTGCGCTTGAAGCCAGACTGTTTTGAAGACATTATCGCCTTGGTCGCTCTGTTTAGACCCGGGCCACTGGAGTCTGGGATGGTGGATAACTTCATCGCCCGAAAACATGGTAAAGAGCGCGTGTCCTACCCGGATGCACAGTATCAGCATGAAAGTCTAAAAGAGACTCTCGAACCGACCTACGGCGTTATCTTGTATCAAGAACAAGTCATGCAAATTGCCCAGATTTTGGCCGGCTACTCCTTAGGGGGTGCAGACATGTTGCGTCGCGCAATGGGTAAGAAACAGCCTGAAGAGATGGCGCAACAGCGTGCAGGTTTGAAGCCGGCGCGATCGCCAATGGCATTGATGGCCAGTTGGCGGTAAAAATATTTGACCTAGTGGAAAAATTTGCCGGCTACGGCTTTAACAAATCTCACTCGGCTGCTTATGCGTTGGTTTCTTATCAATCGGCCTGGTTAAAAACCCATTACCCTGCGGAATTTATGGCCGCACAAATTTCCTCGGATATGGACAACACAGAGAAAGTGGTTCACATGGTCAACGAGTGTTATGCCATGGGATTAACGGTACTGCCTCCCGATATCAATACTGGACAAGTTCACTTTAAGCCCTACGCCGATCGATCCGTCAATTACGGGCTGGGTGGCATTAAAGGCGCGGGCGAGGCCGCGTTGGACGCGGTGATTACAGAGCGCGAAGCCCAGGGCGAGTTTAAGGACTTGTTTGATTTCTGTCTACGCGTGGGTAAAAAAGTCAACCGTCGTGTCTTAGAAGCGCTGGTGCGTGCGGGGGCGTTTGACAAGTTGCACGATAATCGTCAGTCGGTGTTAGAGAGTATTCCGATGGCACTCAGGCAGGCAGAGCAACAGCTTAAAAATGATGAGTTTGGTCAAAATGATCTGTTTGGTGAAGTTCTATCGGTTGAAGAGAGTGGTGACTCACAGTTGTTAATCGTGCCTGACATGACCGAAAAACTTAGGTTAAAAGGGGAAAAAGACACTTTAGGTCTTTACATGACAGGCCACCCGATTGATATGTATGAAAAAGAGCTGTCGACGCTGGTGAGCGGTAAACTGCTAAGTCTGCGCCCTGAAAAGTGGAAAAAAGTATGGGTCGCCGGTCTGGTGATGGAGTTACGCAATAAAACCACGCGCAACGGTCAGCGAATGGGGTTTGCAACGTTAGACGATAAAACCGCTCGACTGGATATTGTCATGCGACCCGCGGTCTATGAAGCAATTAAAGACACCGTTAAGGTTGACACCGTGGTGCTGATTTATGGTGAAGTGGCAGAAGACACTTTTAACGGCGGCATTAAACTGGACGCGGAGCAGATTGTGACACTGGCCGAAGCGCGCGTTGAAAAAGCCAGAGCGATTAAGCTCTCGGTGACACAAGCGACAGTAACCCCAAAAAAAATCGGTGCGTTAAAAGAGCTGCTTGAGAGTTACCGCGCAGACATTGGCCTGCCGATTGTGATTGATTACACCAATGACCAAGCCTGTGTGCAGATGAAAAGCCAAGAAGGTGACCTCTATCGCCCAGAAGATGAGCTGTTAGAGAATTTGGTGGCGCAGGGCTGGCAAACTGAAGTGGTGTTATAAACTGAATTGACGGCTTGTGAAGAGCGGTGCCAGAGCCTGTTTGGGTTGGTTTTTATTTTGTACCAGAAACATTTTTAACGCTACTCTGTAAAGTATCACAGCGACATCTTTGCCCAAATAGGGTGCTGGCTTGGCTTTATGAATTGATCTTACGCAAAAATGAAGGTGAGAGAACTTACTCTAATTTCGATCAGTTTTACTGAGTTTTCCTCTTGAACGCTTTAAGTTTTGAGGTGGGCAAGGTAAAATTCCAAAATATTTATCTATTTATTTAAATGGCTTTGCCATTACTTTTAAAAATTCTGCAATATCACAGAGAGTGCGACCATGTCTAAATTTGAATCTATTCTAACTGAAAACCGTGTTTTTCAGCCTTCCGCCGAAACACTGGCCAATGCTACAGTGAATCAAGATAAGTTGGACGCGCTCTACGCGGCGGCGGCGAAAGACAATGTGGGCTTCTGGTCAGACTTGGCACGTGAAAAACTGAGTTGGTCAAAACCGTTTACCGTAGGATTGGATGATTCAAAAGCACCGCATTACCAGTGGTTTACCGACGGTGAGTTAAACGTCTCCTATAACTGCATTGATCGCCACCTGGAAACTCGAAGCGATAAACCGGCCATTATTTTTGAAGGGGATCTTGGCGATATAGAGCGTTACACCTATAAAGAGTTACATGATAGTGTGTGTCGTTTTGCCAACACTCTGACAGCGCAAGGCATTCAAAAAGGTGACCGTGTCATTATCTATATGCCGATGATTCCGCAAGCGGTGATAGCGATGCAGGCGTGTGCACGCGTTGGCGCTATCCACTCAATTGTATTTGGTGGCTTTTCAGCAGAAGCTTTAAAAGATCGAATTGAAGACGCCGGTGCAAAACTGGTTGTCACCGCCAATGGCAGTCGTCGCGGCGGGAAAACAGTGCCTTTAAAAACCGCGGTAGATACCGCGCTTGAGAGAGGGTGCAACAGCGTTCGTAAAGTTATTGTCTATCGACGTACTGATGATGAGGTCGTAATGAAAGAGGGCCGTGACCTTGATTGGTTTGAGGCCGAAGCGGGCATGAGTAACTACCACGCGCCCTTGATGGTCGAAGCAGAACACCCACTGTTCCTGCTTTACACTTCTGGATCAACCGGCCAGCCAAAAGGTGTGCAACACA
Source organism: uncultured Thiosulfatimonas sp. (assembly GCA_964628125.1). Lineage (GTDB taxonomy): Bacteria > Pseudomonadota > Gammaproteobacteria > Thiomicrospirales > Thiomicrospiraceae > Thiomicrorhabdus. The sequence continues at coordinate 11,501 of CAZVPH010000011.1, forward strand.
GCTCAGGTGGTTACCTTTTAAACGCACATTTAACCAACGAGTGGATGTTTGACCTACAAGAGAAAGACGTTTTCTGGTGTACGGCGGATGTCGGCTGGATCACCGGACACACTTATGTCGCTTACGGGCCTTTGTCGGTCGGTGCGACCATTTTAATGTTTGAAGGGGTGCCAACCTATCCAGACGCTGGACGTTTTTGGCAAGTGTGTCAAGATCACGGTGTCACCGTTTTTTATACCGCCCCAACCGCTATTCGAGCTTTAATGAAGTTTGGTGCTGATCTGCCTAATCAATACGACCTTTCTAAACTGCGCATTTTAGGTTCAGTGGGCGAACCAATTAACCCAGAAGCATGGATGTGGTATTACGAAACGATTGGTGGCAGTCGCTGCCCAATTATTGATACTTGGTGGCAGACTGAAACCGGTGCACACATGATTGCGCCTTTCCCAATTACACCCTTAAAACCAGGTTCATGCACCAAACCTTTGCCGGGGATAGAAGTTGGAATCCTGGACGAAGAGGGCAATGAACTTGAATCAGGCGGCGGTCTGTTAGTGATTAAAAAACCGTGGCCATCCATGATTCGCACGGTTTGGAATGACGATCAGCGCTATAAAGACACCTATTTTCCAATGGAAGAGAACAACTATTATGTGGTTGGCGACAGCGCGCATAAAGACGAAGATGACTATTTCTGGATTTTAGGTCGTGTTGACGATGTCCTAAACGTTTCCGGCCATCGTTTAGGCACCATGGAAATTGAATCTGCGCTGGTCTCTCATCCATCGGTTGCTGAAGCCGCGATTGTAGGGCGTCCGCATGATGTTAAAGGCGAGGCCGTTTCTGCGTTTGTAGTGTTGAACGTTGATATTCCAGAGGGGCGTGAACGTGATGCTTTAATCCTAGAACTGCGTAACTGGGTTGCGAAAGAGATTGGGCCGATTGCTAAACCGGACGAGATCCGCTTTGGCACCAATCTACCAAAAACACGCTCAGGCAAAATACTGCGCCGTTTCTTAAAAGTGATTGCTAAAGGTGAAGAAGTCACGCAAGACACATCCACACTTGAAGATCCGACGATTCTGGAGCAGTTTCAAAACCAGAAGTAGATTAGAGCGTTTGACGTAAACGCTTAACGCTTAATGAGTGCTTTAAAAAAGAGCCTAAAAGTATCTACACTCCTACAAGCCCACTTTGACCAGGCCTGGTCAAAGTGGGCTTTTTTTATGGATGAGATTTAATGTGTGAATCACACTAAGAGTCCTAACGACATGAAAAAAAGGCAATTGTTTTAAGAAATGGTTTGAGGCTTTAGAGTCTTGGTTTTCAGTGCTTTGCTGTTTGATAATTATTATTGACACTCATTTGATAAAACCATGATAGTATTTATTTTTTTATCGGCATGAGAGTCGAAAATGGTACATTTTATTGGGTTTTCTGAGGTTCAGGCTTGACTTAAGCCAGGGTTAAAGCGGATTGATAATCTGTAGTATCAAGTTATCTCAAATGAGGAGAGAAACAGTGGATCAAGCGAAAATTGAGAAGATAAAAAATCTTCCAGAATATCAACAGTTGGTCAAAGAACGCACAGGCTTGGCTTGGAAGTTGTCTGTTGCCATTTTACTGGTGTATTACGGCTACATTATTTTATTGGCCTTTAACCCAGAATTTTTTACAACCATTGTGTTTGGTGATTACATTTCAATAGGCTTCCCGATAGGGGTTGGAATTATTGTGTTTGCTTTCTTATTAACCGGTTATTACGTTAAAAGAGCCAACGATGATTTTGATCACTTGACCGCAAAAATTAAAAAGGAGGTTGAATAATGAACTCACTTTTTAAAATAATTGTTAAAGCTGCGCTGAGCATTTCACTGCTGGCTTTATCCCCTGTGGTGGCTATGGCCGCAGGATCCATTGAGTTTGATGGCACCCAAGCACCGACCAACTGGCCGGCTATCTCGATGTTTGTCGCCTTTGTGGGTCTGACCATTTACATCACCTATTGGGCGGCAAAACGCACTAAATCGGCTAAAGATTTTTATGCCGCGGGTGGCGGAATTACCGGTTTGCAAAACGGTCTAGCGATTGCGGGTGACTATATGTCAGCGGCGTCCTTCCTGGGCATTACCGGTATGGTCTATCTAAAAGGTTACGACGGCTTGATTTTTGCCATCGGCTTCTTAGTGGGGTGGCCGATTATTCTATTTTTAATGGCAGAACGTTTACGCAACTTGGGCAAATACACTTTTACCGAT
>CAZVPH010000012.1:0-2166 GCA_964628125.1 uncultured Thiosulfatimonas sp.
ACTCCAGTAAACCGGTTTGGTGCCTTTGACCAAATGACCGTTTGCAACGATTTTAGACAACGCACGAATCTCATTGGCTTCAAACATAAAGTCTTTGGTCAGATAGGGATTTTCCCAGTCGGCCAAAATGCCCAAGCGTTGAAAATCCGCCATTTGACCGTCAACCTGCTGTTGCGCATAAAGTCGGCACTCTTCACGAAACTCGGTCGCACCGATTTTTTGACCGACTTTGCCTTTTTTCTTTTCAACGTTCAGCTCGATCGGCAGGCCGTGACAGTCCCAACCTGGCACCAAAGGTGCATCAAATCCACTCAAGCCTTTTGATTTTACAATCATATCCTTCAAGACTTTATTGACCGCGTGCCCAATGTGAATCTCGCCGTTTGCATACGGAGGGCCGTCGTGCAAAATAAACTTTGGACGTCCTTGCATGTGCTCTCGCACGGTTTTATATAAGGACTCAGAGTGCCACTTAGCCACTTGAGCCGGCTCACGATTAGGCAAGTTTCCACGCATTGGGAAATCGGTTTCGGGCAAGTTTAAGGTTGGTTTATAGTCTGTCATCGAATATTCACTGTGTTGATGTGCAAATGAAGCCCAAGCACGACTGAATGAATAATCGGCTTGAACTTCACATGACACGGTTTAAATTTTAAAAAACTGTTTGGCTAACTCAGCATCGAGGCTTATCTGTTGCTTTAAAGCCTCGAGGCCATTAAATTTCATTTCTGGACGTATAAAGTGCTGCAAGGTTACCTCCACGTGTCTGCCGTAAAGGTCAGCATCCCAGTTAAACAGATGCACTTCAATCGAGGGCCGCACACCGTCCACGGTTGGCCGCAAACCGACATTCGCCACGCCTGGCCAAGGCCGGTCTGCAATGCCCCCGACTGTGACCGCAAACACCCCTAAGACCGGCATTTGCAACCGCTTTGGATTTAAATTAAGCGTTTTAAACCCAAGGGTTCGTCCAAGTTTTTGGCCATGAATCACGCGACCGTTAAACGAAAACTCTCGACCTAGCAGCGCCTTTGCGTCTGCTAAATTTTGGGTCTGCAGCGCAACCCGAACCCGTGTGCTGCTGACGCGCTCATCGGCCAACGTTTTTGAGGCACCGCCAGTCAACATCAAGGCTTCAGTTAAGCTGAAGGTCGGCGTGTCTTCGACGGTAAAGCCGTTTGCAGCGCCTGAGGCTTGTAAATACGCGTAATTGCCTTGGCGCGCTCTGCCAAATCGAAAGTCATCACCGACCACCAGGTGTTTGACGTTCAAACCGTCGATTAAAATGGTTTGTACAAAGGCCTCGGCGCTTAAGGTGGCAAACTTGGCATCAAAACTTATGCACAGCACATAATCCACACCGGTGGCTTGAAGTGCCTGAATTTTTTCACGAAAATTCATTAAACGCACCGGCGCTTTGTCGGCCGTAAAATACTCTACGGGCAGCGGTTCAAACACCATCACCACACTGGGCAACGACAACTTGGCCGCTCGCTGAGTTACACCATTCAAGACCTGTTGGTGCCCTAAATGCAGACCATCAAAATTACCAATCGTCAACACACACCCTTGGCTTAGCTTCGATTGAACGGTGTGTAGATTGTGTAAGCCACGAATTAACTGCATTGACGCCATAACTAACTAAAAATAGGCCGTAAATTATAGCTGATTCAAAGGCTTAAGAAGACGAAATAACGCTGTAATAACCCGAGGAGTGGTTGAAAAACCCAAAAACATGTCAGAACACACGGTGCAAGTATCCTAAAGCGCACTCTTACTGCAACGTTAAGAGCAGAAGTGGCAAGAATTTCTATTAGATTTTTAATAGAGTTTTACTGAAATTGACAGAGCTTTAGTAAAGCGCCTGGCGCAGCGCTTGACTCAGTCAACCCAGTTTGACCAGGCCTGCCCAAACAGTTTAAAACAGATTACGCTTTTTTAAACAGGCGTTTAGGATTGAGTCCTAACACCATCAAGGTAACGAAATAGAGAGCGATCACACTGGCGACTAAGCCTAACAACCAAGCCATTCGTTGGCCACCACTGAACAGCAGCCAGTCGCTTAAATCGGGATTGACCAGTAGAATCGCGGCTACCAACACGGTATTGGCAAGCGCGACTTGAATCAATAGTTTCCCCCAACCTTTTAAAGGGGTAAACACCCCT
>CAZVPH010000012.1:2176-13687 GCA_964628125.1 uncultured Thiosulfatimonas sp.
GATCAGATACCAGTAGAGCAATCCTGAATTAATAAAGGCCGATATACTGGTCGCGGCGGCCAAACCGACGTGCGCGAATGGACCAATCAACAGTAGGTTGAGCACCATATTTGAGGTGAGTGCGATGATGGCGACTTTAACCGGTGTTTTCATATCTTTACGGGCGTAGAACGCCGGTGCGAGAATTTTAACCAGAATAAAACCGAGTAAACCAAACGAATACGCCATCAAACTCGCGCCCGACATAGTCACGTCAAACGCCGTAAATTCGCCGTAGAAAAATAGTGTGATAATCAATGGCTTTGCCAGCAACAGCAAGCCCAAGGTCGCAGGAACTCCAATAATAAGCACTAAGCGCAACGCCGAATCGATGTCCTGTTGAAAACCTTGCCAGTTTTCATTGGCAGCCTTTTTGGACAGGCCTGGTAGAACCACTGTGGCCAAAGCGACACCAAAGACACCCAGCGGAAATTCCATTAAACGGTCAGAATAATAGAGCCAAGAGACCGAACCGGTAACCAGAAACGAGGCCAGAATTGTATCCACCAATAAGTTTATCTGCGCCACCGACACGCCAAACAGCGCGGGAATAATCAGCCGTTTCACTTCGCCAACCCCGGGATCTTTTTTACGAGTCGGCCGTGGTAAGAGCCCTAAACGGTATAAAAATGGCAGGTGAAACAGCAACTGCACCACGCCTGCAACCAGAACTCCCCAGGCCAACGCCATAATCGGGGTTTCAAACAGAGGCGACACCCAAACCGCAAAAGTGATCAAGACGAGGTTTAAAAACACCGGCGTAAACGCCGGCACGGCAAACTGATTATAGGTGTTCATAATCGCCGATGAGAACGCCACCAGCGAGATCAACAACAGGTAAGGAAACGTAATCGACAGCATGTCGGCGGCCAGATTGAACTTTTCGGGATCGTCGATAAATCCTGGAGCAAATACCATCATCCACAGCGACGAACCAAATACCCCTGTGGCCGTGACCAGCAATAGAATGCTGCCCAAACGAAAGCTCAACGCATTGATTAAACGTTTAACCGCCTCTTTGCCCTGTTTCTCTTTGACCTCGGACAAAATCGGCACAAACGCCTGTGAAAAAGCCCCTTCGGCAAATAAACGACGAAAGAAATTGGGGATTTTAAAAGCCACTAAAAAAGCATCTGCTCCACTGGTCGCGCCAAAATAGCGGGCGATAATCATGTCACGCACAAAGCCTAAAATTCGCGAGATCATGGTCATGCCACCGACAGTGACCGTTGCTTTAACAATTCGTTTCAAAAGAGATTCTCTTTACTAAATGGGGGAGGAGCTTAGGTGTAAAAGTAGGTTAAGCAGATTAAGTAAATTCGTTCACCCACGATGAATGATTTCAAAACAGCCAATGCGATGGAAATTGTAACAGACCCACAAACAGAGCATGGCGCTTTAAAGCGGCCGACCTTGAACCTGTATTTTTTTGCCCAAACGACAGGCACAAAAAAGCCGGGCATCACCCGGCTTTTTAGTTTTGTCTGCAGACCGCGGACTGAACCTAACGCTCTGCATTCAAACAGCAAGTAACGCACATGCAAGCAGCAAATGCGTTTTGCTCGTAGGCTATTACGCCATTGCTTTAATGCGCGCGTTAATACGGCTCTTAGCACGGGCTGCTTTGTTCTTAGCGATAATGCCTTTGCGCGCCACACCGTCAAGTTTTGACTGTGCAACACGGAACGCTGCATTTGCAGCCGCTTTATCGCCCGCTGCGATCGCTGCTAATACTTTTTTAACCGCTGTACGCATACGTGAACGTTGTGAAACGTTTAAAACACGGTTTTTTTCTGCAATACGTGCACGTTTGGTTGCTTGATTTGTATTTGCCATTGTGTAATTCTCCAATAATTAGGTTTTACGCATTAACCGATCCGTAGACCTCTATTAACACAACTCTCGATGCTTCTATGCAGCGCTACTGCCCAGATCACAAAATCGTAAAGGTAGTAAAACCGTAAACGGCCTGAGAGGAATCGACGAATTATCCACATCTATCGAAACGATGTCAAATAAATTGTCTTATTTATAGCTAAAACTGTTTAAAACACCTTAAATAGGCAAGTCATTCAGTGGCTCATTAGTTCGCGAATAAACACCTGCATATTTTCTAACTGCCCCAGTTCAACTGCGCCTGTTTCAACTGATCGACTCTAACCGCGTCAGGTTACACGCTTGATAGCGCCTTTTTTAATAGATTACGTTCACCGGTTATGCTGATATTAACAACAATTATTTGCTATTTCGTTTGTTTGAACCAACAACGACAAGTGTTACTCTACAAGCCGTGAAAACATTTACTCTAAGCCTACTCTAAGCAACTGGGGGACCCTCGCATGATAAAAGAAATACAACAGATTTCACGTGGCACACCGACCTCAGACGGTGCCGGCGTAAAAATGACTCGCTTAATTGGCACCTCCGAAATTGATCTACTCGACCCGTTTTTAATGCTGGACTATTTTGGTACAGACAACCCTGACGATTACATTGCTGGATTTCCTTCTCATCCTCACCGAGGATTTGAAACCATGACCTACATGCTTGCTGGGCATATGCGCCACGAAGACAATCATGGCAACAACGGCCTGCTTAAACCCGGAGGCATTCAATGGATGACAGCGGGCAAAGGCATCATTCACTCCGAAATGCCCGAGCAAGTTTCAGGCGAAATGCGCGGTTTTCAACTGTGGATTAACCTCCCAAGCTACGCCAAGATGACGCCTGCGAGTTATCAAGATTATGAGCCCGAATCGGTGCCGATTGAAACCTCTGCGGACGGCCGTCAAACCAGGGTGATTGTCGGTAAGACCGACCAAGGAACCGTGGGTCCGGTGACCAATAACTTTGTACACCCACTGTTTATGGACGTTAACCTTAAAGCCGACCAGGCCTGGTCACAAACCGTGAATGCGGCTGACAACACCTTTATTTATGTCATTGATGGCGAATTAAGCGTCGGCGAACAGCAACGCGCGCTCAAACAGGGAAATTTGGCAATTTTAACGGCGGGCGAAATCATTCGCCTGAACGCCAAAAGCATTGACAGTCGTTTTATCGTTGGATCGGCGTTGCCGATTAATGAGCCAATTGCCCGTCACGGCCCCTTTGTTATGAATACTAAAGCGGAAATAAAGCAAGCGTTTGAGGACTTTAGACAAGGGCGTTTTTAGAACGCGTTGCTAGTTTTTTTCGCTCTCTAACAAAGTCACCAGGTCTGGTTAATTTCAGCGGTTCTCACTTAACCTTGGCTAAGCTAAATCGCGAAGACCGATAAAATATTCTTACTAAAAACGGAATGTTAAAAACAGAAACAGCCAATTAAAATTGGCTGTTTCTGTTTGCGACCGTCCAAAGACGGCTACTTGAAGTTGCATCTTAAACGCAAAGCCTCTCCTAGAAGCTTTTGCGATTTAAGCGACTACTTTTGCATTTTTTGACGTTGCTCGTCGGTCAGCACTTTCTCAATCTGTGCACGTGACGCTTTACCGATCTGTTGCATTTTCTGCTGGCGCTCTTTTAAGATGCCACGCACTTGGCTCTGTTGATCCGCCGTTAAATCCAAACGTTGCGTCATGCGCTCGATTCTGTTTTCAACCTTAAGCTGCATAAAAGCTTGACGCTTTTCTGGGCTCATCGCCACTCGGTTGCCCTGCATGCCTTTTTGATGACCGCTGGCACACATTTTATGCCCTCGGTTTTCATGCCCCTGTTTCGTATAACCATGAGAGGAGGTCATGCAATGGTGCGCTTTATTTTGCTCTCCTTGTGCATGCATTCCCCGCTTAGAATGGCAACCCTCTCCCGCAAACGCCAAACCTGAAACGCTGGTTAAGGCCACGAAACCAATAATTTTTGCAATCTTGTTCATCTCTTTCTCCAAAACGTAAATTAGACAGTGCAGAATCTTTTCTGCTTAGGAACAGTATGCACACTAAAAGTGCAAACTTTATGCAAGCAATGCGAGGCTTTGTGCAACTTTAGTAATAACCTTGTTTAACCTTATATAATTCACTTATGCAATCAACTTATGTAATCAACTTATGTAATCAACTTATGTAATCCATTTATCCAGTTAATCGGTCAAAACAAATTTATAACCCACCCCATAAACAGACTGTATCCACTCATTGTCACCAAAAGTCGCATTCAGTTTTTGGCGGAGTTTCTTGATGTGGCTGTCGATGGTTCGATCTGCAACAATGCGATGATCGTGATAGATGGTATCAATTAACTGCGAACGGGAGAATATTCGGCCCGGCGCGTCCGACAGCGTGCGCATAATCTCAAATTCCACCGACGTCAACATCAAACTCTGTTGTCGATAATGCAACTGATAACGCGCTTCGTCCAATTGCCAAGTCAATTCGTTTACAGGCTCTGCTTGCGGATTCGCCTGAATTTGACTGCGTCGTAACAAAGCTTTAACCCGCGCCACCACTTCACGCGGACTAAACGGTTTACAAATATAATCGTCCGCCCCCAGCTCTAACCCCAAAATCCGATCGATCTCCTCCACCCGTGCGGTGATCATCATAATCGGCACCTGACTGAAGTGGCGAATCTCACGACAGAGCTGCAACCCATCGCCAAAATGCTCCGCATTCGGCAACATCACATCCAACAAAACGCAGTCTGCCGGATTGGTTTTCAACCAGTCGATCACCCCTTCCCCGCTGTCAAAATAGTGGGTGTGATAGCCATGACTCTGCAGGTAATCGATTAAAATTTGAGCAATTTTGGGCTCATCTTCCACCACCACAATGGTCGTCGGACGCTGATCGGGAGATGATTTAATATCGGCTGAATGAACGTCTGGTGGATTAACGTCCTTTGAATTAAGGCTTTGTAGGACCCTGTTTTGTAAATTCGTAACGGTTTGACTCATTTTTCGACCTCCATCGGAAAACTTACGGTGACTTTTAAGCCCCCAAACGCGGAAGTCTCAAAGCTCAAACGCCCTTGATGCGCCGCGACAATTTGACTCACCATCGCCAAGCCCAATCCTGCGCCCCCCGTACGACGGTTACGCGACCGTTCGACCCGAAAAAACCGCTCACTCAACTGATTCAGTTCATCTGCACTGACTCCGGGGGACGAATCTTCGACCACCAACCGCCACGTTTGGCTCTGCTTTGTTAAATCTATTTTGACCAGGCCTGGTGTGCCATCTTGTTGCAGCGGATCGGTATAATCTAGGGCGTTTTTTAATAGATTGCTCAACAGCTGTGTTAAACGATCGGCGTCGCCATAGACCCAAGCGCCCCGCGAGTTTTCCAGCCACCTGTTTTGCCATTCGATCTGTAACGATCGGCTTTGAGCCTTGGGTTGAAATTGACCAACAACCTGATCAATTAACGTCGATAAATTCACCGGTGCCATGGCGTATTGCAGAGCGCCGACATCACTCAAACTCAGCTGATAGAGATCATCGATTAAGCGCTGTAACAAGGCCACCTCTTGCTGTAAGTTCTGAACGTTTTGCAACGTCAAAGGCCGCACGCCGTCACTCATCGCTTCAATCGAACCATTTAAGACCGTTAAGGGCGTACGCAGTTCGTGTGAAATATCTGCTATCCAATGGTTTCGGCTCTGTTGCGACGCCTGCAAAGTGGTGGCGAGATGGTTAAAATCGCGCTGCAGCTCGCCCAGCTCATCTGTGCGTTTGACCGCCAATCGCGCGTCCAAATCGCCGGCGCTTAACCGCTGCATCGCCTTGGTCAATTGACGAATCGGTGTCAGAAAATGATGCGCCAACGGCCAGAGCAAAATCAACGCAAACAGCGTTATAAAGACCGCTCCCAAATTAAGAAGCTTAAACTGCGATTGGCTGAATTCAATGTCGGCGCGGTCCATCAAAACTTGCAACGGATGATAGCCCACCTGCGCTATTTGCCGTCCGCCTTCCATAATCGACAATCGGACCGATTTTTGTTGCAACTCCGGCCCATAAAGCAGCTGACCTTCTGCGTCGATCAAACTGACTCGCGATTCAAACTCATCTAAAGGCGCCGATCTGCGGCGCGGTTCACGCCCCATCACCAAAGGGATCATCGTCGGCATTTGTGCCAGATCAATTCGGTGCGACAAACGCAGCAATCGCAACCAACTCACCTCAGAGACAGCCGCTATCTGCTCAATCGGTTCATACTGTAAATAGACCTCAAGGTTACTCTTCACCCGCTCCAAACGCTGCTGATCTCGTTGATCAACATAGTGCAACATGGTCTTTTGCAGCGCAAACTGATTGCTCCACAACAACATGCCAAGGATCACAAAGCCAAACACCAATAAAAATACCGCCAACTTAACCCGTATACCCATCTCGCCTCTCAACAGATTCAACACTAGTGCAGACCAAATCCCGTCATAATTTTTTATGATTTATCACAACGATTTCTTAAAAGAGTTTTCGTGCAGGTTTGCGCTCAGACTTCAGAGTCATTCCAACCATTACACATTCACAGCTACTTTACCCCAATAAGCCCCTTAAAATTAGCAAAAACCATGCAAGTTAACCGCTAGAAAACAACCGTGTTCTCAAAAAAACGTCCAAAACTCTCTGACTGAATCTCGGACTCTCCGACGACAAAAAAACATGTCAAGCGCAATAATGACGGTGATCTCTGAAGCTGAATAATTGAAGACAGATGAGCGAGTGAATAACGCAAAGATTGGGCAAACAAGCCACAGACAAAAATTGAGCGGTTTGCTCAAGGTCAAGACACTCAGCCACGAAGTGTACGTTTAGCAGAGGAGCGAGTGAATAACGCAAAGATTGGGCAAACAAGCCACAGACAAAAATTGAGCGTTTTGCTCAAGGTCAAGGCACTCAGCCACGAAGTGTACGTTTAGTACATGAGCGGATGAGTAACGCAGAGATTGGGCAAACAAGCCAATTTTTTTATTCGCGGTGGTAGGGGTGGTTGTTAATTAGGGACCAAGCCCTGTAGAGCTGTTCCGCCACTAAAATTCGTACCATTGGGTGGGGCATGGTGAGGTTTGAGAGTCCCCATTTCCATTGAGCTTGCTGAATGAGACTGGTTTCAAGGCCGTCGGGACCGCCAACAATAAGGGCGATGTCTTGACCGCCGGCGAGCCACTCTTCGAGTTTATCGGCGAGGCCTTTGGTGGTGACTTGTTGGCCATGCTCATCGAGGATGATGAGTCGTGCGCCTTTGGGAATGGCGGCGATTATTCGTTTGGCTTCTTCTGCTTTATAAACGTCAGCGGTGCCCGTTTTGCCCCGTTGCGCCATGGGCAGTTCGGTTAATTTTAACGTGCATGCTTTGGGCAGTCGTTTCGCATATTCCGTGTAACCTTCTTGCACCCATTTGGGCATCTTTTGGCCAACGGTGATAAAGTGAATGATCATAACTCTATTAGAGGCTTATCCATGCTTATTCGGAGGTGTCGTGGATAACATTGCCTTCTGGCTTCACTTCCCACAGTTTTTCGAGGGCGTAATGCGCGCGTGCGCTTTCGGTCATGACGTGCACAATCACGGTGCCTAAGTCGATCAACACCCAGTCTGGTTGTGGCCCGGCTTCGACGCCTAGCGCTGGAAATCCAGCGTCTTTAAAGGCCAATGCCACGTTATTGCCCACCCCTTTAACGTGCGCGGTTGAGGTGCCGGTGGCGATAATCATTCGGTCGGCGAAGTCGCTGATCTCTGAAATATCCATCACTTGAATGTCGCGACCCTTAAAGTCTTCTAATTTACTCACCGCTAGGGCTTCTATCGCTTGCGTGTCCATTTTCATATTATTTTCTCTTTTAAAATTTCGTTTTGATTGTCTGGTTTATTGGTATAAACCGTGTTGTTGTATAAATTCCACCACACGGGAGGGTAATAAATAATCGACGGGCTGTCCGTCTTGAATCTGTTGTCGCACTTTGGTTGAGCTGATCTCCAATTGACTGACCGCCAGCTCTATAATTTGGCCTGATAGTTCGGTTAACTGGGTGACTTTACGCGCATTATAAAGTGCCCCCACCTCACCGGTCGTGGGCATTTTCTCGCCCGGTCGTTGCATGACAGCGACATTTGCTTGCTGCAAAATTTTTTGCCAATGATGCCAACTGGTAAATTTAGTAAAGGCGTCGCTGCCCATCATCAGCACCAAAGCAGTGTTAGGCATTCTCTGCTTGAGAGTGCTGACGGTGTCCACGGTATAAGAAGCACCGCCGCGTTCAATCTCGAGGGTCTCTAGTTGAAAATGTGGCTGGTGTTCTATCGCCAACGCAATCATGGCGCAGCGCTGTTCTGCGGTGCTGTGAGGCGAGGCTCTGTGCACTGGTTGGTAACAGGGCACAAACAATACCTGGTCTAAAGCAAGCCTTTGTTGCACCTCCAGTGCCGGTCTTAAATGCCCGTAATGGATCGGATCAAAGGTCCCCCCATAAATGCCCATCCACTTCATCGGTTCATCTTCTTATGTTCATCTTCTTATGTTCATCTTCTTATGTTCATTTTCTTAGGTTCCTTTGTTGCCGTAAGCGATCTCACGTTGCATTCAACCCACCACGCTCAAACCAGACCGCCTGCTTACTGACGAATATTGCCGTCGCCTAGAACAATGTATTTTTGAGAGGTTAACCCCTCTAAACCGACCGGACCACGTGCATGAAACTTGTCGGTACTAATGCCAATTTCTGCCCCCAATCCGTATTCAAAACCGTCCGCAAACCGCGTCGAGACGTTGACCATCACCGAGCTGGAATCCACCTCGGCCAAAAAGCGACGAGAGATGCTGAAGTTTTCAGTAATGATCGATTCCGTGTGCCCAGAGCTGTATTGCGCAATGTGCGCCATCGCCATCTCCACATCTTTGACAATCCGAATCGATAAAATTGGCGCTAGGTACTCAGTCGTCCAGTCTTCTTCCGTCGCCACCTTGGCGTCAATGATCGCACGAGTTTGTTCGCACCCTCGTAACTCAACGCCCTTTTCGGCGAACTGTTTGGCCAATTCCGGCAACACTTGAGCGGCTTGAGATTCGGCGATCAACAAGGTTTCCATCGCATTACAGACACCGTAACGGTGTGTTTTTGCGTTCACCGCCACTCGAATCGCTTTTTCATAGTCGGCGGAGTCGTCAATATAGACATGACAGATGCCGTCCAGGTGTTTAATCACCGGTACGGAGGCGTTCTGACTGATGCGCTCAATCAAACTTTTTCCGCCGCGTGGGATGATCACATCCACAAACTTCGGCATAGTAATCAACTCACCGACTGCGTCACGATCTGTGGTTTCGACCACCTGCACCGCGGTTTCTGGCAAGCCTGCTGCCGCTAATCCTTGCTGAATGCATTTGGCCAACGCTTGGTTAGAGTGCTGAGCTTCAGAACCGCCACGCAAAATGGCGGCATTGCCGGATTTTAAACAGAGCGCAGCGGCGTCGATAGTGACGTTGGGACGCGATTCATAAATAATGCCCACCACGCCTAATGGCACACGCATTTTACCGATTTGGATCCCAGAAGGGCGAAAACTCATCTCTGTAATTTCACCAATCGGATCTTGCAAAGCGGCTACCTGCTGTAGGCCTTCAATCATACCGGCAATTCCTGCATCGGTGATCGCTAAGCGGTCGAGCATGGCCGCATCTAAACCGTTGTTTTTACCATTCTCTAAATCTTTGGCGTTCTCTGATTTCAACAGTTCCGCCGAAGCCGTTAGCGCATCGGCCATTGCCAATAGAGCGCGATTTTTATCTTGCGAGCTGGCCTTTACTAGTGCACGGGACGCCTCTCTGGCTTGCTGACCTAGGGTGTGCATATATTGTTTTACATTCATTTAAATACTCACTCTGTTTGTCTTAATTCTAGTTGTCACGATTCTAGCTCTCTTAAACCTGTTGTCTGTCTGTTCTTATGCGCGTCTTGCTGTGTGTCTTGTTGTGTGTTTTTTTGCTTTTGCTTGTCTAGACGTTCGGTTGGTCAATTGAACGATTATCCGATTTTAACGCGCCATATTAGAGACCAGCTCCGACAGGCCGAGCCACACCTCTTCCGGCCGGAGGGTCGGCTGAATGCCCTTAATCATTAAATCTACTTTTAATGCGGATTTTAACAATGTCTGCCACTGCATCAAGCTTTGTCGGTTTAACGCTTGACTGTATTCGGATTGTTTTGACGACCAAATTCCACACTGTTTAAAGGCTTGCCCCATCGAGATATGTTGCGACAGTTGCGCCAAAGCGATCAACTGACGCAGTTCTTTTGAGAGCAACCAAAGGATAATTGGCGCTTCCACTCCCTCCTGTTGCAAACGTGTCAGCACTTGCAAACTGTACGCCAATTGACCATTCAAGACCGCTGAGGAGAGTGCAAATAGCTGATAATGGGCCTGATCAACCACGCTCTCAATAATCGTCGCCGCCGTAATCTGCGTACCGGCAGGCAGCAACAAAGAGAGTTTTAGCAGCTCTTGATCCGCGGCCAATAAATTACCTTCTACTCGTTCGGCCAGCACACTGGCGGCTTCCGGCTCCAAGGTTAAATTCAAACTTTGTGCTTTTTGTTGACACCAACCTGGCAAAGCATGAATTGGCACCGGTTTGGCTTGAACCACCAGGCCTGCTGACTCGATGGCGGTGACCCATTTTGATTTAATTTGTCGACCGTCTAAACGCTCGCACTGTACTACAATCACCATTTCAGGTGGCACGGCTTGAACAAAGTTGCACCACTCTTGAATAAACTGTCCGCCCTCTCGTCCTGGCGTGCCTTTGGGCATGTTCAGCAGCAACATCCGTCGATCCGAAAACAGTGAACCTGCTTGAGTCTCCATCTGCAAACTTCGCCAATCAAAATTACCATCGACTTCATACACGTCGCCGGTTAAATAACCTTGGCGCTGCAACTCTTTGCGCAAGCCGTCATAGCAATCGCGCAGAAACAGCGGTTCTTCGCCATAAAGCAGGTAAACCGGTTGCACCGCAAACGAAGACGATTTAAGTTGATTTAGAAATGCACTGGCAACAATCACAACCAACCCTTAGTGCGCGAGGTGCGCTGGCACGGTGGTTGGCGTACGGTTTTTCGTGCTGTCCGTACTGTTTGAGGCGTTCGAGGCATCCAGTTCATCCGATATTTTCTGAGCATCCGGAGTCGGCGTGGTCGATTGCGGCGCTCTGTTTTGCGACGCTTTCGACATGGCACGGTTGATCCGGTTCATCATTTGCCTCACCAAATCCTCTGCCATCTCTCGATGAATGCTGCGCAACTCGCGATCCGCCGCCATGAGCGCGCCGGGGTCGATCTGCCGATCTCGATGGGTCTGTGCGCTGCCACTGGCAATACTCTCTTCCGTGGCCACGACCATGGCTGAGAATGACTGCTGCATTTTTAAAAACTCGGCCGTGGCATCGCCCCTGCCCGAGTGTGCGGTACGATTAACACTGTAGGCCGTAGAGTGCAGAGTGATTTGCACCTCGGCCGCGCCTAAGGAATCGACCAGCT
>CAZVPH010000013.1:0-13609 GCA_964628125.1 uncultured Thiosulfatimonas sp.
AACGCCATGCGTGAACTGCAGATTAATCAAATTAAAACCGCCTATCAAAACACCTTGGTGTTAGAAAACTTTTCACTGCAGCTGCACGCCGGTGAAATCGGTTGTCTTTTAGGCCCCAGTGGTTGTGGAAAAACCACGCTGTTACGCACCATTGCTGGGCTACAAACCATCAGCCGTGGTGAGATATTACTGGGCGAAAAAGTCGTCTCCTCTTGCCAGACTCACCTAGCGATTGAGTCACGTAAAGTCGGCATGGTCTTTCAGGATTACGCGCTCTTTCCGCACATGAACATCACCGAAAACATCCGTTTTGGCATTGGTCACTTCACCAAAAAACAGCAACAAGAGCGCATCGCGAACCTGTTGGAACTGGTCGGTCTTTCGGGCAAAGAACTGCGTTATCCGCATGAACTTTCTGGCGGACAACAACAACGAGTGGCGCTGGCACGAGCCTTGGCCGGCAAACCTAAAATATTATTGATGGATGAGCCTTTTTCTGGTTTAGACGTCGAGCTGCGTGAAACCTTGGCACGTCAGGTGCGTGGTATTCTAAAAGCCGAAGGCACCACCGCGCTGATGGTGACGCACAATCAAAACGAAGCTTTTGCCATCGCCGATTACGTCGGGGTTATGAAAGAGGGAGAGTTATTGCAGTGGGATACACCCTACAATCTGTACCACAAACCCAACCACCCGTTTGTGGCCGACTTTATTGGCCAGGGCGTTTTAATTAAAGGCACGGTGTGTGGTTGTCTGCAAGTGCACACCGAACTGGGAGTCTTAAACGCTCAGCTCAACGATAGCTATGTGACGGGCGAGGCGGTCTCGGTTTTGGTCAGACCGGATGACATACTGCACGACGATGAAAGCGATTGGCAGCTGGAGGTGGTAAACCGTGCCTTTAGAGGTTCGCACTTTCTGTTTACCCTTAAATTGGCCAGTGGCGAGAAAGTACTGTGCATGAGCCAGTCGCACCACGATCACGCGGTCGGCTCTAAAATAGGCATTCGATTGGAGATGGATCACGCCGTGGTGTTCCCTTTGCAATTACCAAGCAAACACCTCGTTTACAAATAAAAAGCAGCCACCTAAGCATAGAAAAGTAGCGACGCAATGACTTCGTAATGACCCTGTCATAACTACGTGATCGACGGAGTTGTCTAATCACTTAGAGTTCCCGTCCACACTAAGCCAATCCTGTCATAAAAGTTATTAAATTTTTATCAAAACTCAAAACTCAAAACTCAAAATTCAAAACTGAAAACTGAAAGCGCAAATCTTAAAACTCGTACGTCAGCTGACCAGCAATCGAGTTATAAGCGACCTCGTCTGTTTGCTGCGGAGACACATTTTGAACTTGCACTTTAAAATGTGTATTCTCATAAACCTCCGTCACAAACCCAAGCGATTTAATCTCTCGCTCATCCCCATCGGTTTGTAATGAGGCGATTAAGACGCCAAAACCCGCCTTATAATGACCTTCGATATTGGTTCTTGTTGTCTCCTCTCCCTCAATGTCGGTCGCCTCTAAAAGCCAACCAAATTTACTGAAAGAACCTGTGAGCGTGCCGGAAATTCCGCGCGTATTATCGATCGTGGCGTAACTGGTATTAAAAGTGATGGATTCGGTTAGATCAATATTAAGGTTTACCCCTTTCAAATCCCCAAAACTTAATTCAGATGAACGCGCATAGGCATTACCGGTGACCTCTTCTAATTCGTCTTTTGTCGGTTCTACCACGTAAACTTGATACTCAATCGGTCCCAGAGCCCCTGTAAAAGAGAGTCCCATTCCCAAGAGATCTACGTGTGTGGTGGACTCTTCAATGAGCAGTTTCTCATCCATCGAAAAAGGCACTCTCAGCTTACCCGCAGAGAGGGTGCCGAACTCTGAATCGAGGTGTAAGAGCGCCGTTTCCACAAAAAAACCCGTGACCTCGTCGGTGCCTACTTCTTCATTTTGTACACCGATTTCAACCGAAAAAACATCATTAAATTTAACGTCCACCCCAAATTCAATCTTATCAATTTTGCCTTGCGACGTCTCCGATTCCACTTTCGTTAAAGAGGCCTCAAAAAGCCCATTAAACTCAACCTCGGGCACCGCGTACGCAAACGTTGACGTACAGGCGTATAACATCGACGCGCAGAGCACTTAGTTTAATCGGGCGTGTTTAGAGGGGGGGTTTATGGTCTGGCTCGTATCGATTTTCATCTTAATTCTCAATTTTTAATAAATATAAATAAATGCCAATCGGCGTTTTATGGGGGTGCTTTGGTTCATTCAGGGGTCTATTTTTAGAAAGGCAGATCAACTTCGCCTTCTAAATTAAGCTTCACAACCGACCCTTATTAGCTACGTCTAAATAAAAACTTAGTCTTGGCTAAATAAAAACTTCGCCCACTATATCACCAAAAAAACTTCTTGCAATAGAACTGTTTTTATATGCTGCAAACTGACGTGCTTACACCCAGGTAAAAGGCGACCAGGCCTGGTCAAAAAGGAGTTTTTTCTCTCAGGCGTTGTTCATCTAAAAGGGTGCGTTGCAGTGGTTTTTTAACACAAGAAATAGGCCCACCAGGCCTGGTGGTTTATAAAGAGAACTGATATTTCATAGACTTATATTGCGCCCGTTATCGACGCACAATGACAGGTAAGAGTTGGCTCATTCTTGGCTAACGCCAAATCGGCTCCATTTTTAGGGCTAAATCCTTTAAAATGATAAGGTTTAAACACCATAAGGAGCAAACATTGCAGAAACAAAAAATAGCGATATTAGGTGCAGGCCCGAGCGGTTTAGCACAGTTGAGAGCGTTTGAAGCCGCGCGTCTCGCAGGGGCTAAAAACCTGCCAGAAGTCATCTGTTATGAAAAACAAAACGCCCTTGGAGGCATGTGGAATTACACCTGGCGCACCGGGTTGCATAAAAACGGCGAACCGGTTCACGGCAGTATGTATCGGTATTTGTGGTCAAATGGTCCTAAAGAGTGTCTTGAGTTTGCAGATTACTCGTTTGATGAGCACTTTGGTCAAGCCATCCCCTCTTACCCACCTCGCGCGGTGTTAAGAGATTACATCATGGGTCGTATCGACCAAGAAGCGATTAAGAAGTACATCCGCTTCGAATGCCCCGTGCGTTGGGTCACCTATGACGATGCAACTGAAATGTTCAGCGTCACCGTCACAAACTATCAAACCGGCCAACAAGAAACCAATGAGTTTGACTACGTCATCGTTGCCACGGGTCACTTTTCAACGCCCAATATGCCTTATTTTCCAGGCCTCGAAAACTTCCATGGCCGTGTGCTGCATGCGCATGATTTTAGAGACGCCTTAGAGTTTTCTGATCAGGATATTTTACTGGTGGGCGCAAGCTACTCTGCGGAAGACATCGGCTCGCAATGTTATAAGTACGGTGCCAAGTCGGTCACCATCAGCTATCGCTCTGAACCGATTGGTCTTAAATGGCCAGACGGCATTGAGGAACGTCCTTTACTGGAACGCTTAGAAGGCAACACCGCTTATTTTGTAGACGGCTCCAGCAAAAAATTTGACTCGATTGTCATGTGCACCGGCTACCTGTTTCACTTTCCATTTTTGCCGGACAAATTACGCTTGCAAACGCATAATTGCATGTACCCAGACAATTTGTATAAAGGAATCTTCTTCCAAAGCAACCCTAAGTTGATCTATCTTGGAATGCAGGACCAGTATTTTACCTTCAATATGTTTGACGTACAGGCCTGGTACGCACGCGATATTATGCTGGGCACTTCGACGTTACCAGACGCCGCAACACGGCTTGCCGACATAGAACACTGGTTAGAACGTAATGCAAAATTAAAAACGGCGCACGACGAAATCGACTTTCAAGCCAGCTATACTCGCGATTTGCACGCCCTCAGTGACTATCCGACGTTTGCGATAGAAGAACAAGCTGAGCTGTTTAAAACCTGGTTGAAAGATAAAGAAGAAGGCATCATGACGTACCGTGAAGAGTCGCACACCTCAACCGTCACCGGCACCGTCGCCACTCAGTTACCCGAGCCGTGGTTAGACATTAAAGGTGACTCGTTAGAAAGCTTTATGGCGCTGGACTTTATCAGCGTAGAATCCCAAGACTAATTCTAGATCTACGAGATCAACGCCTAGGACTCATCCAAAACGAACCCCCAAACAGGGCGCGTTAAACGGATTGCAAAAGCCCGCCCTGTTCGCAGCGCGGGTTTTTTTACGCACAAAAACTCACCAGGCCTGGTCAAACTGTGATTTTTAGCCCTAAACACATTTCTTGCGCTCTTCAACACTCTTCAACGCTCGTTTAGAGTTCGTTAAGAAGTTATCGAGGTTTGGTCGTGCTCTGCTTCAATGGCGAGCCTAACCAACTCAGACACGGTTTTTACATTGAGTTTTGACATTAAACTGGCGCGATGCACTTCGACGGTTTTAACGCTGATACAGAGCATCTCGGCGATTGATTTATTGGGCTTGCCTTGCAAAACGCCGTCTAACACCTCTTTTTCGCGCTTAGTGAGTTGCTTAAACAGGTCGGTGAGTGTCTTGTGTTTTTCCTGTTCTTTTTGCGCTAGGCTGTATTGCTGAATCGCCAGTTGAATGCGTTCTAACAAATGTTGGTCGTTATAAGGTTTTTCGATAAAATCGAAAGCGCCCTCTTTCATCGCTCTTAAAGCCATCGGCACATCGGCGTGACCGGTGACGATGATCACTGGAAAATCCTGATCAATTTTTTTAATCAATTGATGCACATCCATGCCGTTGACGCCTGGCATACGCACATCCAAGATCACGCAACCGGGCAGGCCTGCCGAAAACGTCTCTAAAAAATCCTGACCATTTTTAAACAATTGTGTACGAATGCCCACCGAATCCAGTAACCACTCTAAGGACTCTCTAACCTGTTGGTCGTCATCCACGACATAGACACAAATTTCCATCGCGCTTTCCTGCCTCTTATTATTTGCGGTCGATACGCACTCGCTATGCGCTCAGTACGTATTAGGTAAGCCTTAGGGATTCATCCATTAAATCCAACGCTGCTAAAGGCAATTGAAACATGAACTGACACCCTTTGGCGTTGTTTTGGACGTTTAAATGGCTGCTGTGCGCTTCGACAATGCTGCGACAGATTGCCAAGCCCAACCCCATGCCCTGTGGCTTAGAAGAGTGAAACGCATCAAACACACTCTCCAACGTGGCCTCTTCTACCCCAGGGCCCGTGTCGATCACATTGATTTGAACATTTGAATCGATCAACTCCAATACAATTCTAACCTCGCCTTGCCCGCTTGAGGCTTCAATCGCATTGCGCACTAAGTTGAGAATCACTTGCTCGATCTGCACCGAATCGCCCAATACAAAAATCGCCGACTGAGGCGCGGATAATTTCAGCGCGGTTTGATATTGACTCGCCTCGGACCTCAGCAGATCGAGGACTTGATTGATTGATGAGATCAGATCAAACCGTTCGCTTCTGGGCACTCCGGTTTGCACAAACTCTCGTAAATGACGAATAATGTCTGTGGCGCGATTCAAACTCTCTAAGGCACGCTTTAAACCCACGTCAATCTCACCAGGCCTGCCCTCTTTTAAACGTCGCAAACAGCCACTGATGTAATTCACCGCAGCGGTAAGCGGCTGATTTATCTCATGCGCCAAGCCAGAAGCCATCTCTCCCACGGTGAATAATCGCGTGACTTTGCCAAGTTGTGAGCGGTAAATTTCGCTCTCCTGTTCAATCGCTTGACGCTCAATGGCCGCGCCAATCCATTGAGTCATCAATTGCAATAACTCTTGATCAACCTCGGTAAATTGTGAATCGCTGACTAAGTCGCCAATAAAGACCAGCATACGGTGCGGTTGCTGGTCAACCTTGACCATTAAGCTGTGCAACCGTTTATTACATTGATTGTTTTCATAGGTCTGAATCTGTCCATAAACAGGCTGGAGCAGATTGGATTGGATGCAGTGAACCGCCTCATTTTCATAACGCGGATCACCGTCAAATGCCTGCAAAACCCATGTTGAGGGAGTGTCCAATTGTTTGTGTGGATGGTCCACTTGATAGAGAAAAGTTGAGCTCATTTGAAAATGAACCCGCGCCAGTGAGAGCAACTTTTCTAACTTATCGCTGTGACTGCTGTGAGGCGCGACCGATATTTCGTAAAAACCTTGCAGGACAGAGCGACTGCGACGCAACGTAAATTCAACGCTTTCTCGAGCTTTAATATCCTCTTCAAGCGCGCGATTGACCTGCGATAACTCTTGAGTGCGCTGCTTCACCTCCGCTTCTAAATTATCACGATGTGCGGCGAGTTCTGTTTGGGAAAGTTGCAGTTTTTTATTGATGTGACTGACACGCAGAATTGACAACAGTAAGGTAATAAACAAAACCAGTGTTAATCCCATCACCACCCCATACTCAGCAATTAAGCGGCCCACACTGATTTTGACAGGCGGCTCAAATGGCGACAGTTGCAACGCCCTCAACAGGCCGCTCACCGTGGTTAAATCCGTTGGATCTGTCCAGCCAAAATGCGGTTCATAGCCTACAGATTGCGACGCTTTAGGCATGTTTCTCAACGCCAAAGAGACCGCCCTGGCGAGCGCGATGTCGGTTGAAGCTAAGCGAATAAACTGCCATTCGGCATAGAGCGCACTGCTGTGCAACAGCGGATAGTGGTCGCTCTGTTTTGGATGCAGAACTTTAAGCGTGTTGGCGGGCAGCGTGCCCTCTTGCAGCATTTTCTCGATCAAGCCTGAGCGAACGATTCCAATGTCTGCATCGTCGTTTAAAATCGCTTTGACGATATTTTCTTGCGAGCCATTGGTGAACCGAAGCTCTAAAAAATCGTTTTCCAGCGACATTCCAGCCTGCAACAACTCTCGCTTCATGATTTGAAAACCACCAAACTCAAAGGGCGTGCGCGCGATAACACTTTGATCCTTGCCGTTAGACAGATCGGACAAATCGTTTCGGCTCTGAAGTGCGATCATGGTTGCGCCAAAACGATCGTATGCTTGGCCGTCTGCCTGAGTTTGTAAGGTGGCCAATGCCCGTGCGCCGTCGGCCTCTAAAGCGACCAAATGCGCGGGGGAAGTGATGACGAAATCCAGCTGTTTTTTCTGAATGGCATTGGTCAAGCACTCATAGCCCATCGGCTTAATCGTAAACTGATGCTCGGTAATCTGCTGCGTGAGTCTGTTGGCGGTTTTGGTCCAAAACGTGATGTCTGCGTCGGTCATTCGCTCATCCAACACGCCCACCGAAACCGTCTGGGCATAGGCGACATTTGACATGATGGCTACGATCAGCAAAGCCCCCGAAAGCAATGTCATCGCGCTTAACGGATGTAACCGATGTACCCCAGGAAAACCACATAACGCCTGTCGCGTGCTCCTCCAACGTTTAAAGTGCACATTTAGCTTTAAACGTGGCAAACAGACGCGCTGCTGCAAGTTCAGATACCAGCTCAGGTGTAATATCACGTGCAACATCACGTGCAATATCAGGCATAACGTCGTATATAAAATCATTCGGACAGGCTCTTAAAGTTCCAAAAACTAAAGGGCTCTAAAGGCTCTCGCAGCAAGTCAAGAACTCTCATGAACCTTTCTCACAAACCTAATAAGCTCACAACCATTCTCAACAACCCCTAGTGTAGTACGAAACTTAAAAAGACGCTCTTAGGGTTTACCCTATTTATTCCAGTAATGACCCTAATACTGTTTTCGAATCAAAACGAATAGAGTAAAGCTTGAGATTAAATAGCATTCAATTAAGAGGAACTCGTCATGATCACCACGACAACATTTAGCCGCAGAAGTCTCGTGAAAACCTTGGTACTTGGAGGCGTGACGATGGTCGTTGGCCCCATGACAAAACTGGCCAGTGCTCAAGCTCTCGCGGCTTCGACCCCTATGTTGCGCTCCATGCCATTTGGTAAGCTGTCAGACAGTTTTATCCGACACAACGATCGACCTTGGGCGCTGGAAACTCAACGCTCTGCCTTCGGTTTTGCCCCCATTACGCCACAATCGGCTTTTTTTGTGCGCAATAACCTGCCCGCACCCGATGAATCCATTGTGGCAAACCGAGACGACTGGCGTTTTGAGATGGTCGGCGCCGCGCGCAGTGGCTCCATGACGCTTGCCGAATTAAAAGCCCTGCCGGTGCGTATCGAAGCCGCCGTAATTCAATGCTCTGGCAACGGACGTGCTTACTTTTCTCACAATCCGTCCGGATCGCAATGGGCGACGGGCGCTGCCGGATGTGCATTGTGGACCGGCGTTCGAGTCAGCGATGTTATCAAACATTTTGGCGGCAGCACCGAGGGCAAACTGTTCCTGACCACCACCGGCGCGGAACCCCTGCCCGAAGGCGTTGACCCCTCTCAAGTGGTGGTCGAAAGATCAGTGCCCATCGACAAAGGCTTACAAGATGCCCTGTTGGTTTGGGAGATGAATGGCGCTCCGTTGCCGTTGATACACGGCGGTCCATTGCGCTTAATCGTTCCGGGTTATTTTGGCGTTAACCATGTTAAATGGGTACAACGCGTCGCCTTAACCACACAGGAGACAGGGGCTTCAATTCAAACATCCGGTTATCGTTTCCGCGACATCGGCCAATCAGGCCGTACCGAGCACCCTTCTATGTACCGTATGCCGGTTAAATCTTGGATAAATGGCCCCGGCGCAGACAACGTTTCACCTGTCACACCGGGCTCAAACACTCTGTATGGCGTCGCTTTTTCTGGAGAACGAGGCATCGAAAAAGTTGAGGTCTCTGCCGACGGTGGACAGAGCTGGCGCGAAGCGCAATTGATTGGCCCAGACCTAGGACCGAATGCCTGGCGCAGCTTTATCTTTCCGGTCGATCTACCACTGGGCAAGCACCGTTTTGTCTCACGCGCCACTGACCGAGCGGGCGATGTTCAGCCACGCGATGCCATTCTTAACCAACGCGGTTACGGTCATAATGGCTGGAACGATCCTGCGTTAGAGATCGAAGTGATCACTCAACAAGCGCGCACGTCTAAATTAAAAGCGGTCGCACACTCTACTTCGAGCGCTTCTAAGACTGCAACCGCGTCGACCGAGCCACAGCAGATTACTAAACTGTCGCCTTTAGCCGCGCAAGGCCGAGAGATTTTCATCGGTAAAAGCCAACCCAGTTGCACCGTTTGCCACACTCTGGCCGACGCCGGCAGTGTGGGCGCGATTGGTCCAAACCTCAACAGTTTAAAACCGACCGCTGACCAAGTGTTCGCCGCAGTTTCGCAAGGCGTGGGCGCCATGCCGGCTTACGCAACTCAAATCAACCAGGCAGACATGCAAGCGTTGGCGGCTTATGTCGCAGAAGTAACTCGATAAACAACCGGTAAACGCTTAACAATAGGTTTAAGCGTGCAGTAACACTTAAAAAATGCCTAAGGTTACAGGCGCTTTATATAAATATAAAACTCTTAAGACTTTTGTGAAAACAGAGGCGCTTAAGGGTCAACTCATGAGAGTAAAACCACCGCTTTAGAGGAGCTCTACCCATGTCATTAAATCGTCGTGAATTTCTTCATGTTATGTCCATGGCCGCTGCCGCCGGTATGTTGCCAGGTGCAAGTTACGCCAACTCGGCACAAAAAAGTGCACAGCAAACCCGTCCGTTATCCATGGATCTTTATCAAGCGCCCATGAAAGGCAAGGTTCGTCTGTTGCACCTGACCGACACACACGCACAACTCAAACCCATCTATTTTCGTGAACCCAATGTCAACTTAGGCATTGGCCCTGCCTTTGGCAAACTGCCTCACTTGGTCGGTCATAAAGCCTTAGATAAAATGGGCATTCAGCCGAACACACCCTTAGCGCACGCGTTTACTTACCTAAACTTTCAGGACGCCGCCGAACAGTATGGAAAAGTTGGTGGCTTTGCACACATCAAAACTCTATTAGACACTCTTAGAGAGCAAGCCGGTGGCGTGCAAAACACCTTAACCATGGATGGCGGCGATCTCTGGCACGGCTCCGCCACGGCCTTGTGGACTCGCGGACAGGATATGGTTGAAGCCTCGAACCTACTGGGTGTCGACATCATGACCGGCCACTGGGAGTTTACGTACGCAGCGCACGAGGTGTTAGCCAATGTTCAAAAATTTAAGGGCGAATTTCTTGCTCAAAATATTCGCATCAAAGAAGACGCCTTATTTGGCGGTGACTACAGTGATATGGCTGCTGCTTATGGCGGTGCTGGCTTATACGATGCAGACAATGCCCTGCCCTTTAAACCTTATACCGTAAAAGTCATTAATGGCGAACGCATCGCCGTGGTGGGGCAAGCTTTTCCCCGTACCGCCAACGCCAATCCGCAATCTAACTTTCCCGATTGGTCGTTCGGACTGCGCGAAGAATCACTGCAAGAGACGATAACTAACATTCGCAAAGAGGAAAAAGTCGCCGCCATCGTTATGATTTCGCACAACGGCATGGATGTTGACATCAAAATGGCCAGTCGAGTCAGTGGCATAGACGTGATTTTTGGCGGTCATACCCACGACGGTGTGCCACAAACCGTTCCAGTTAAAAGCCCAGAAGGTGGCGTCTGCCATGTAACCAATGCGGGATCAAATGGCAAGTTTGTCGGCTGCATGGATTTAGACATTCAAAACGGTAAGTTGCGCGGTGTTAATTACCAATTACTGCCGGTATTTGCCAATATCCTGACGGCCGATAAAGAGGTCGAACACTTTATAGACAACCTGCGCCAAACGGTTTACGACAAAAACATCGTCGAATCCCGTAATCCAGAGTATGCGTTTAACAAAGATCGCTTGGGCAAATCCTACGAGAGTATTTTAGGCGAAGAGCTGGCCGTTGCCGAAGATACGCTCTATCGACGTGGCAATTTTATGGGCACTTGGGATCAAATCATCGTCAACGCTTTGCGAGAGGAGCATGATTCACAAATCGCCTTTTCAGCCGGCGTAAGATGGGGCACCTCGGTACTGGCCGGCGAAATGATCACCATGGATCGCGTGATGGACGAAACCTCCATGACCTACGGTGAAACCTATAAATCCGACCTAACCGGCGCACAAATCAAGGATATTTTAGAAGGTGTTTGTGAGAACATCTTCCAAAAAGATCCCTACCTGCAATCCGGTGGCGACATGGTGCGCGTTGGCGGCATGGACTACACATGTGAACCAAACGCCTCTTTTGGACAACGGATTTCTAACCTACGTTTAGACGACGGCAGCTTGCTATCAGCCGGTAAAACCTACTCCGTCGCCGGCTGGGGTCAAGTCGAAGAAGTCGGCCAAGGCCGCCCTGTTTGGGACGTGGTTGCCGATCATCTACGCGCCCATAAATCAGATATAAAGCTGAAAAAAGTCAACCAACCCATCCTAAAAGGCGTCGCCGACAACCCTGGCCTAGAGGGCTATTAAACCTCTCTTACGTGAGCGCCACTCAAATTGAAGGCATTCAATTAAAACCACTCATTCAGACCTTTAAACGTCTGGATGAATGGTTTTTTGCCGTTACTATTCCAATAAAAATTAACCGCCGATGTAACCGGCTGACAAATCAAAAACGAGTCCTTGCGTACGAACCAACCTCCTCTCTCACCCTAGACAACTCACTTTCCTCAACGACTCTAAGTCTCTATATCGACCAGGCCTGGTCAAAATTGATTATTCTGCTGCCTGGCATGACTTCTCTTTTTAAAATTCAACCTAAGAATTCAACTTAAGAATTCAATCTGGCTACTGCCGTCAAATATTTCAGCTCAGAAGTTTAGGACGACTAGTTCTCACCTTAACAACCCAGCCTCTTTAACCTAAAAAACCGACCGCTTTGGACTTAATCAACAAACCAATCACCAGGCCTGGTAATTTTTTAAGCAAAAAAAAGGGCACTAAAAAGCGCCCTTAATTTAAACGTTAATTAAAACAGTAACTTATAGCTTAGTCACCAGAGTAATCATATTTTTCATCGTCAATTTGAATGACGATTTTGTTATTTGATATATTGGTGGCGTCTGTAAAAGTCACTTTGGTTTGCTCACCGGTTGTAAGGTCTCCATCTCCATCAGAGTCAATGGTTATCTCACCGGCAGCATAATTAAAGTGTAGATAATCATCCAGTGTTTCTTGCGTCACTTGAGTTCCGGTTCCTCCCAACACTTCACTTAAATCTAACACATCGTTTTCCAAGTCAAATTTATTAATTACTAAGTCCGCTTTAGGATTCACAATAAACGCTTCAGCAAGATTGTCGTCGCCGTATAAAACATTGTCTAACAATTCGCTTTCGGTTGCCTTATTAAGCTGTCCATTTAAGTTAATGACCACTTTAGATGTAACACTATCTCCATCTCGATCAGTTATGGTGTAGCTTTGTTCAAACTTTTGGCCTTCTTGTGACAACTTAAAGTCATCACGTGCTTTAGAACTCATTACAAAACTGTACTCACCATTCGGTTGACCCGTAAAGACACCGTAGTCATTAGTAATCGTATAAGAGCCGTCTGGGTTAATTAAATCTGCATTATCCCAAACCACTGCAACGATGCCATCCTTAAAGCCATCAGCACCTGCTAATGCATCTATCCCACCACCTATCGAAGAAGTAACCTCTCCTTCAATAGCTGGTAACTCATCCAGTGATTTAAGGGTTGCAAACAGTTCGAATGTGTTCGTTTTATCTTCTTTTGTGAGTATCTTGTGGACCAAGTTACCCGCGCTGTCTTTAAAGCCATCGATCCTAAATTCATACTTACGGTTACCAACCATGATTTCTTGTACCATGCTTTGTTCAGAAATTTCAACGATATCATCTGGTGAACCGTTCCACCCGCTGCTACCAGGACTGTTTGGCGTCTCCGTATGAATAAGATTAATTGTATGCTCGACAATTTGTTCAACACCATCAATCATGACCTTTAACTTAACAACTAAGTCCACAGTGACTAAACCATTAGTATTCGCATTGGTAGGGTAGTTATAATGCGTAAAAGATCCTATTGTAAATGTACTGTCTAGTACATCGGCATTAACTCGTAGAGCTTCATTATCCTCAAACTCATAGCCAGATTTCTTACCAGAATTAGGATTCCACCAATTCGAATTAGCAGGTTTACCCCACTCAATCTTATCTACTTGAGGGTCTGTATCCGTATTTTTTGTTTTAAAATTTTCGTTCGTTCCTTTCTCTAAAACCCAGTTTTTAAACCCTGCTTCTAATCCACCGACAGAAACCTCACTGATAAAAAAGTCCAATGTTTGTTGAACAACTAAAGGAGTAGACGGCATGTCGTCTTCGACATTTACAGTTAATTTTGCGGTAGAAGTATTCAAACCATCCGATACCGTAACGTCAAAATCAAAGGTCAAAATATCCTCAACAGAGTTAATCGGATGGTCAATTGGAGCATGCAACTCAACAGAGTATGCACCGGTGTTATCAACCGTAACCGTCATTACGGGCGTATCATCACCAACTGTTGTCGCCTTAAAACTGTAACTACCGTCGTTATTGGCAACTCCAGTCCAGGCAACACTGCTTCCTCCAGAGGTTAAGTTAGGGTTTCCGTTA
>CAZVPH010000014.1:0-13407 GCA_964628125.1 uncultured Thiosulfatimonas sp.
GACATAACTGGCTTCAATCGGTATCGATTGATAATGCACCCCCATGATGGCTGCTTGTTTCTCTGCGTCTTCAATGCTGATGTCCGCTGTATAACGAAACGGCATCATCACCGCCTCAACTTTATCCGCGCCCAAAGCGTCAACCGCAATAGCAAGCGTTAATGCAGAGTCGATGCCACCGGACAGGCCTAACAGCACGCCGGGAAAGCGATTTTTAAGCACATAATCTTTAACGCCCATGATCAACGCTTGATAGACACGCGCATCATCTTTATAAAGCTCGGCTTTGTCGCCGGCGAGCATAACCACCGAGTCCGCCTGTTTAATCAGCTTGACCGGCGACAAACAGACTTTAAACTCAGGACTTTGCACACAGAGTTCACCGTCGGCATTGAGGGCGAAAGAAGCGCCGTCAAACACCAGCTCATCTTGACCGCCAACTTGATTGACATAAATAATCGGTTTTTTTATCTCATCGACTCGGCGCTGAACCGTCTCTAATCGCTCCTGATGCTTCGCCGCTGAAAAAGGCGAGGCACTCAACGCCAAAACCACATCAGCACCGGCTTCTTTTGCTTGGGTTGCGGGGGTTATTTTGCAAAGGTCTTCGCAAATCAACAGGCCAAATCGAATGCCTTTAAACGTCATTACGCACGGCTGATTGCCTTCGCTAAAATAACGCTTCTCATCAAACACACTCTCATTTTGTAGATGTTGCTTCATATAACTGGCCTGAATCACCCCTTTCTCAATCCAAGCTGCCATATTAAATCGATCGCCTAGCTCGTCCAACATCGGATAGCCAATCACACAAACCACGTCCAGCACCTGTTCACTAATACTCGATAGAGCCTGATGGATTTGTGGGTAAAGTCCCTCTCTAAGCAATAGATCTTCAGGTGGATAACCCGTTAATGTCATTTCGGGGAAAAGAACAATGTCGGCTGAATGCGTATTTTTGGCCTGACGTGCAGCCTCAATAATGCGCGTGACATTGCCATCAATATCACCGACTACAGGGTCGATTTGCGCCATAACGACGGTTACATGCTGAGTCATAAAAACGTACTCTCTAATACGGGGTTTTGCAGACTGACGTCTCTCGTGTCACTTTAGAACAAGCCTTAAAGATAAGGCTTATGAATGACCATTTTGGAATGAACGTCTTGAAAAAAACAGTGAGCCTGTAGAAAATTGGGAGGATATCCTGGGGATTGCAAACCGGCGTGCAGAACGATAAGTGGTTCACAAGGTTTACGAATGATCTTACTCACGTTGTTTTATTGACGGCGTTTTAATTAAGTGACATCGCCCTTATATTACACGCCCTTAAAACACGCCGGTAAGATCCTCCAAGTAGTTAGGCTTATACCGACAACGCTTTAAGCATCGCCGCACCCAGCTCGGCAGGTGAACGGACGATGGTTACATAGGCGGCTTCTAAGGCAGCAAACTTAGCCTCAGCGGTGCCTTTACCGCCGCTGACAATTGCGCCCGCATGCCCCATGCGCTTACCCGCTGGCGCGGTGACGCCGGCAATGTAAGCCACCACGGGTTTGGTGACGTGCGCTTTAATGAATGCAGCTGCGTCTTCTTCGGCCTGACCTCCAATCTCGCCCACCATAATAATGCCTTCGGTTTGCGGATCCGCTTGGAAGAGTTTTAAACAGTCGATAAAATTCATCCCCTGAATTGGATCGCCGCCAATGCCCACGCATGTCGACTGGCCTAACCCATTTTGAGTAGTTTGGTGCACCGCTTCATAGGTTAAGGTTCCGGAGCGAGAGACCACGCCAATTTTACCGGGCAGATGAATGTGTCCAGGCATAATGCCAATTTTACAGCCAGTGCCATTGTCACCCGGTGTAATCAATCCTGGACAGTTAGGTCCAATAAAATAGGCGTCTGACGTCTCGAGTACCGCACGCACTTTCAGCATGTCGGCCACGGGAATTCCTTCAGTAATACAGGTAATCACCTTTATGCCAGCAGCGATCGCCTCAATGATGGAATCCGCCGCAAAGGCCGGCGGTACATAGATCATCGTCGCTTCGGCGCCCACCAACTCAACCGCTTCTCTGACGCTGTTAAACACCGGCAGCCCTAAATGGGTTTGCCCGCCTTTACCTGGTGTCACACCGCCGACCATATTGGTGCCGTATGCGATCGCTTGCTCTGAGTGAAAAGTACCCTGCTTACCAGTAAATCCTTGGCAGATGACCTTGGTATTGTTATCAATTAAAATGCTCATTTTTTTATTTCCTCGCCGCTTCGACGACTTTGGATGCCGCATCAGCCAATCCATTGGCGGTAATAATACTCAAGCCACTTTTGGCGAGTATCTCTCGTCCCAACTCAACGTTTGTGCCCTCTAATCGCACCACCACTGGAATGGTTAATCCCACCTCTTGAACGGCCTTAATAATCCCTTCTGCGATCAGGTCACAGCGAACAATTCCGCCAAAAATATTCACTAAAATGGACTTGACGTCGGTGGAGGACAAAATCAGTTTAAACCCTTCAGCCACACGTTCCGGAGTGGCACCGCCACCAACGTCTAAAAAGTTGGCGGGTTCGCCGCCGTTGAGTTTGATTAAATCCATGGTCGCCATCGCTAAACCTGCGCCATTGACCATACAGCCGATGTCGCCTTCGAGCGCGATGTAATTTAACTCAAACTCTGACGCCTTGGCTTCTCGCGCATCTTCTTGGGTGAAGTCACGCAGTTCGACCAGGCCTGGTTGTCTGTAAAGAGCATTGGAATCGATGTTCACTTTAGCGTCCAGCGCAATCAATTCATTGTTTGCAGTGCGTACTAACGGGTTGATTTCCAGCTGTGAAATATCTTTGTCTAAGGTCATTTGATAAAACTGCTTCATCAAAACAGCCAGCTGTTTAAAGGCGGTCCCCGTCAAGCCCAGCGCAAAACCAATGTCACGGCACTGATAAGGCATCACGCCAACAATCGGATCTATGTGTACGGAGATAATTTTTTCGGGCGTCGCCTGCGCCACCGCTTCAATGTCCATCCCCCCCGCAGAGGAGATAACAAACGTATGAGTTCGCGTCACACGATCGACGATTAAACTCAAATAGAGTTCTTCTTCAATCGCCAAGGTCTCTTCGATTAGCAGACTGTTGATCGGTAACTTTTTACCCGCCGTTTGTTCGGTCGCTAAAGCGGAACCTAATAGTGCAGCAGAGACTTTGTGCGCCTCTTCTCGGCTATTAACCAGTTTTACACCACCGGCTTTGCCACGTGCGCCCGCATGAATTTGAGCTTTAATAACCCAGCCGTTACTGTCGATAAAGTCCAAAGCGTCATCTAACTGATCAAGCTTGGTGACCAGACGGCCTCGAGGTATGCCAATGCCATATTCAGCAAACAGGGCTTTAGACTGGTATTCATGTAAATCCATGTAGAAAACGTCTCCAACGTCCCCTGCTTAAACGTATTACGATCGTTTTTAAGCAGAATTTTGAGTTTATTAAAAGAAGGGTTACAAATGAGGTTTTAACGATATAAATTGCTTTTATTGTATGATTTTTAGACAATGATTGCATTAACAATTCCGAACCATTCCTTGCAGGGCCTAATCTAGACATATTCTAGACGTTTTCTGATTATGACCTGGACGTAACCTGAGCGCACTTAGGCGTACCGAACCTTACTCAGTCGCCATTAAGACGCTTTAAACGCCTCAAGACCTGCTGATTAAAACCCAATGTGAGACCCACCAATGAGAACCCCTACATGAGAGCCATTGTCTTTTTACTGTTTATTGTTTTAGTCTTCTTTATTATTCGATTCATTCTGAATCGGCTCATTCAAGTTCGCCAACAAAACAGGCAAGCCGCACTCGATGAAATCGACGCGACAACCCAGAAAGATTCAGAATCAATGGTTCGTTGCGCCCTCTGCAGCGTCCACTTGCCACAATCCGATGCCTACTATGACGGTAAGGACACCTTTTGCAGTGAAGGCCACATGCAGCAGTTTCAACTTGAAAAACGGACGCACTCAACCGAGGATTAAACCTGGCTGACTCAGTCCCTCAGAGTTGTCCTGGAGCTGTTAAGCGTGAACCGCTTTAATCGTCACGGTAAACAACACCGTTGCATCCGCCAATGGGTGGTTAAAATCAATGACAACGCTCTCGTCATCCACTTCGTGCACCGTGCCAGGCACTTCTTCACCCATCGGGGTGGTAAAGCCAATGACATGCCCCGGCTTTAAAGGCATCTCTGCTGGGAACTCACTGCGAGGCATTGTCTGAACATTTGTCGGGTCCGACAAGCCAAACGCCCCTTCGGGTGACAGCGTCATTTTTGCAGTGGTGCCAAGTTCCAAACCGATCAACATCTCTTCAAGACGGTTTAAAAAAGTGCCGTCTCCAATCGTAAACCTAAGTGTTTCACCCGCCGCAGTCTCTTCAACCACGGTCTTGTCCATTAACGCAAGTTGGAACTCAATTTCAATATCACTGTTCTCTTGAACAATCGGCAGTGGGGTTGGCGTTGTAACTGAAATCGACATGGTTTTTCCTTATAATTCTGTAGTGTTTTTTATCTATCGTAAAATCGTATAACAAGTGTTATTTACGGATCTTGGATTCGCATAACAAGTGCAATTTACAGGTAGAAAAAAAGGCCAGCTGTAAATAGAATGCCATTTTCTTACCACAGGAAATTGCAATGAACTATAAACAGCTGACCAGCGGTGAACGATACCAAATAAAAGCCTATTTGAAAACAGGTTTAAAGCGATTGCTAGCCAATGACCATTCATCCAGGCAACAACCGCTTAACCTTGATCAAAAATGGAATCCATAATCAGAGATATAATAAATCAAGTCTTAAGCAAATCAGCCAATCAAGTTCAAAGCGGTCTGATTTAATGATGGAACAAAAAAGCGTTGTTCAGAAATGAAAAACCCCGTAAGCTGTTGAGCTTACAGGGTTTATAGAGATGGTGCCCAGGGCCTGAAACTAAAAAACATATAAAAACAATAACTTATTGAACATCGGTGCAAAAATTGCATCTAATCCATCAACTTTCACTATTGGGCTGAATTGTAAACGATATCTAACTCTGCTGTCCAATAACGCTCGACTTAAGAAGTATCTGAAAATCTGGCTTTTGAAAACGCGTCTATCTCCATAAATAATCTAATCCACGCTGCACTTCTGCTTAACTTAGCTATTATTCTATTAAAAACCGTATCCGCATCACTAGATCAATGACTAAACCTGTTTTAAAAATTTTGCCGTCATCCGAGTTATTTTTGAATTGCAAATATTGCCAATTAAGACCCGCACGCAACTGATTCAAATCGTCGGGGAAGCTTTTCGGGCTGCGATGTATTTTCTCTAATCGCACCCCAATTTCCTCCAGCCGATCAATCGACCCAGCATACTTAACCCCATCAAACATCTGTGCTAACTGCAAATAGTCCTCTTCACTGTGACAAGGCTCTGGAATGCACGTTATATCAAGTTGTTGGCGACAATCGCTGAATTTCATCGACTTAGCCAAACTAAAAAGCAACGCGTGTTTTGCAAACGAATAATATTGCTTACGACCCATTTTTATTGATCGTGGCCGGTCTGCACTCCAAGCAGGATAAATATAAAGCGACACATCATCTATGTGTTTTTCGTCGTAGTACAGCATCCAATCGAGCTCTTCATGCAATATTCGCTAACTGGCTTGTACAGAACGATCCGTCTTTGTATCAAATCCAATCGCTTCTTGCTCAAGCTGCTTCGCTACACGCTCAATCAACTCAAGTGGGTAATTCATTTTTATCAACGAATTGATAAATACGTCTTGAAACAAGTCTTTCAAATTGGAAAAATCAGCTTTTTTTAGGCCGGTTAACAGCACTGTAAAACGGGTTTCATCATGGCAAAACAATACACATTGTTTACGATCAATAAGATAAATATGAGCATGCCAATTTCCCCAAGGACTGTTTTGAGTGGCGTCATTACTCAAATCAATCTGAGGGAGTTTTTCCGCTAGTTTTTTTGTGACATGTACACGCATAAAAGCCTTCTAATTAAAACATTTTCTAAAACCCAAAATCGTCACTGACCACTTCTTTATCCAACTCTATCAACCAAGTCACTCATTGAAGCCGCTTTTATAAACTGAACTTCATTATCCAGTGCCGCAAAATGGGCAATACCGCATTTGATCTTGTCGCTTTCGGTTTGGCGTAAATCTTCGCTAAACAAACTGCTTTTGGTTTCGACCACAAAATACAAGCGTTCGCTACCATCTTGTTCAACCAACACCGCCCAATCCGGGTTGTAATTTCCTAACGGGGTTTCAATCTTAAACCAGCCGGGCAATTTAGTATAAAGCTTTACCGCCTCGTTTTCTTCAAGCCCTTTCGCAAATGCCGATTCAATGTTTGAGTCATAGACAATATGGCTATAAACGCTCTTGTCCACCGCCATCATGTTTTGTTCAAGGTACCCTTTCAACTCTTCATTCAAGAACAATTCTTGCGCATAGCAGGCCTGGTCGCCGATTTTTTCGTATTTAATGCCATCCACCAAGGCGTGCATTTTTTGGCGCTGAATAATCTCTAACGTCAGCTCGACATACTTCTGTGGATTCTTTTTAAAATCATTGATTCGTCCGCTTTCGCTCAGAATCCGTGCCAGTGTCTTGCGGGTCAATTGGGTTTTGTTTTGCAGATAGGTCAACACATCCGGCAGGGTTTGATAGTGCGCGTCGTAAATCAAGGTCGATTCCTTCACATCCGTCACCCCGACGCCACTGCGATCAATTGTCACGTTCGCCAAGCCGGTTTTAAATTTCGGCTTGGCAATCACCATTTGATGTTGAATCGCGTAAATACAATCAAAAATCAGCTTATCGAGATTGAAGTTCACCTGATACACAGTTTTGTATTTAATCCGCTCCCACAAAGCCTGAAAATCCGCACCCAAAATCACTTCTTTTTTGGGTGTTGCGGTAAAGGTTTTGCTCGCATCCTTAACATCCAAGCCACCGGCGATTTTCTTCAGAATATACTGAATATCCGCTTGATAAGGCTGATAGGCCTCCGGTAAAACTAAACTATCGGTTTTCAACGCGACTTTTAAGCTGTCTTGCACCTTACCGTTTTTATCAATCAATTCTTGCGATTTCAGATACAACCAAAGTTTTTCCGAGTCTTCCGCGCCCAAAAAGGTCACATCCTTACCGTCTTGTTGAATCACCAAATTCGCAAACGCATGGTCTTCGACCACGCCGAACTTAATGCCGTCTTCCTCTTCAATCTCTTTTTGCAAGGCGGCAGTAAAATCGTGATACGACTCGTTGGCAATCACCGTCAGCGTATTCACTGAAAAGCCGCTGTCCACCACGCGATTACCGGTGCTATCGACCGCCAAGCGTAAACCACGCCCAATTTCTTGGCGCTTTTTAATCGTCGAAGCGGTTTCATTCAGGGTACAAATCTGGAACACGTTCGGGTTATCCCAACCTTCGCGCAACGCTGAATGTGAGAAAATAAAACGCAACGGTGTCTTCTGATCCAACAAGCGTTCTTTGTCCTGCATAATCAATTTATAAGCATCGTCGTCGGCTTGGGTGTTGCCATTGTTATCTTTCACCACGCCCTTTTTATCGGCTGCAAAATAACCGTCATGCACCTGATTAACGGCAATCTCCAAATTCACTTCTTTAAACAACGACTGATATTTAGGATGCTTGGCTAAACGGCTAAACTCTTGCTCAAATATCTGTCCATACACACCCAGGCCTGGTTGCCCGTTGTCATCGTAAACGCGATAATTTGCCACCTTATCGATAAAGAACAGGCTCAATACCTTAATGCCTTTCGGGTTCAATACCAGTTCGCGCTCCAGATGTTTCTCAATCGTTTTAGTGATTTGCAAACGCTTTAACGCCAGATCATCGACCCCGCCGATACTTTCTCCCACGCGCAAAAAGTCTTCTTTAGAGGTGAAATCCAACCATTGATTGCCCGGCTCGACCGAAATGTCTTTAATAATGTAACCTTCGTACAAATCGCGTTTGCTCAGCTCAAACAAATCCGCACCCGATTTGAGCCATTTCTTTTCGCGCTTAATGCTACCGGTTTTGGTTAGGGCATCGTATTCCACCTGTGCCTCACAATAGCCTTTCTTGTTCTGCACATTCACCAGCTTAATGTAAGCGTTGTTATTGTCGTCTTCCGGCAACACCGGCAGAACCGCGATTTGCTTCACCAGCTTTTGGTTATACGCATCTACCGCATCGAGTTTATAAATCGGCAAGTGTTTATCACGGTGAGTAGCCGAATAACGCAAGGTGAACAAAGGGTTGAGCGATTGAATCGCCTCGCTGGATTTTTTGGTGGTATCGACCGATTGCGGCTCATCAATAATCACGATCGGATGCGTACGCGCAATTAACTCAATCGGACGCATGCCTTCTAAGCGGTCGTTAGCGCGATGAATAATGTTCGCTGTGCCTTCTTTTTCAGGATCAACAAAACTGCGACTAAAGGCTTGAATGTTAATCACCATAATCTGAATATGGCTCGATTCGGCAAAGTTACGCACCTGCTCCAAATTGCCGGAATCGTACACAAACGCTTCGGCATTCATGCCTTTGTATATCAAGCTCAAATGGTCTTTGGTGATTTCCAGCGACTTTTTCACGCCCTCTTTAATCGCAATTGACGGCACCACGATAATAAACTTGGTCATGCCGTAGGCTTGGTTGAGTTCATATATCGAACGCAAATACACATAAGTTTTGCCCGTGCCGGTTTCCATTTCCACCGTGTAATTCAAGTTAGCTTTATCAATCGACTTGCTCGGTTTTAAACCGTGTTTTAGCTGCACGCGCTTGAGGTTATCCAATAATTCTTCTTCACTTAACACCAAACGGTTGGCTGTGCCCAACTGCATGTCGGAACCATAATCCAACCCAAACTGTTGATCACCAGGCCTGCTAATATGAATTTGCGGCATAGTAAACGGTACTGAACAGCTTTCCTGCCCTTCAAACAAGCTCACCACCGCCTCCCAAGCGGCTTTTTGATGCGGAAGGTTTTGGTTAAATTGAAGTTTCATAAGCGGTTCTCATCATCGTAGTTTGGGTTTAATCTTAAAAAAATCTATCTGATCGTTTTCACGGCTTGTCCAACAAGCCTTTTATTGTAGTTTTTACCGTCTGCGGCAGTTATTCGAAATTTTCGAATAACTGCATCTTCTTCAAGCTCGCTGTCATCAAACACTTTTTTCAGATGATAATTAACGGTATGCGTTTCAACTCCATACAGCGCCGCCATCATTTTTTGCGACATCCAAATCGTTTCATCGGCATACAGGGTTTCAACGCCCTGCTCACCGTTCGCCGCCACAAAGGTTAAATACTCAGCGGCAGAAGACCGAATCATCGCCGTGTTCTTTTTCTCTGTCACCGATTACACTCCTTTTGCACAAAAATACCGCTGCTTAGGGCTATTGGGTTTAGCTCCCCAGCTTGCGGGGTAGCTTGCGGGGTCGCAATGAATTGTTGGTACAACGCCTGCTCATCCAAAGCCGACAAACGCCCCAACTGCTCGCTAATTGAAGCAATCAAGTTCAGCGTTTTTGCTGTGAGGATGAATGGGAGCAAACAATCCATTCAATCGATTCCTGTAATGTATAGCTTATTAATTTTCTTTCCCTCAAATGGGTTAATAACCTCTTCGACCAAGCAATAAGCTATAATCTGCGGTTTTAGAAGGGAATAGATGTAATCAGTATTATCTTGTTTTTCAAAAATCTCAAAACTATATTCACCTGTTGGAACGTCTTGATTTCCAAGGGTTACTGATAATTTTCCAGTATTTTTAAATTTATTAAAATTAAAAATTTCGCAATTCAACTTTATTGGTTTTTTTTGAATTCTCGTTGGCAAATCAAAAGCAGCTCTATCATTTTCCCCCAAAAAAATATCAGGTAAATTGGACTTAACAGCCCCTGCTTGAATATTGTTTATTTTATTTTCGGATATTAGATGTGCCAAATCTTGATGACTAGCAAGAGAAAGCTGGGCTATTTGAATCACAGTCGAATTGTAATTATGCGTATTGTTTCCAATATGAACATTTGCATCGCCTTCATTATTAAACTCATACTTGAGCTCTTTCCCTTCTTGAACAGATTTACAAGCCAGTTTCAAAAACTCAAAAGATTGCTTTGTTAATTCCCAAATATTTTGTGGACCAGCACTGGATATGAATGGCAAACTTAACTGAACACCTTGTATAGCAATGTCAAAGTACGTCTCAAATGAACCATGTTTAAATTCAGTGGCGCGAAGAAAAAATTTATCTCGTTCATACACTGTCATCTTTTCTTTATCAGAAAGGACAAGATACGTTTTATCCAAAATACTCTGAAAATTTTGCAAAGCTGCTACGGCAACCGGAATGGGGATTCCTTTTTTTAAAATCGGGCCATCTATTTTGAACAAGTATTCACTTCTCATAAAAATAACCCCAAGCTAACGCGTAAAGAATTCATAATCTGCTTTCACACCGCTAGGAACACTTTCCGGTGCAATCAACTGTAAAAGAGCTTTAAAGTTTCTTTTACATGTGGAGATGCCCAACCTTCTGCCTAGCTTTGATGTATCATCTTTCGCAGCACGGACAAGAACCGTAATTTCCCTTGGAGAAAAGCTTCGAACCATATCTTCATAAAATCCAACGGCTGCATTGGCAGTACCATATCCATTACCTACAAGACAGCACACTACAGTTTGAACAAATTCTTCCTGTGCAGTTTCAGGAACTGCCCCACTTTGTGTTAGCTCATACAACCTTTCTGCAAAAGGGGCTTCGTTGTAAAAATTGTTCATTGAATTATGTGAATTCCATAAACGTTCGATTGCCTTAGAAAAAATAGAATGCTGTTCAGCCTCATTGAGCAATCCTACCAATCCCAACTTTTCAAAAAACTGTATTGAAGCAGTGTGTTTTTCCTCTATACCTTTTGTAACATACTCATAATGAGTATTTACTAGCTCATGTTTTATCGCATTAGAAAAACGATTCTTCAGACCCTCGCATAAATCAAGGCAATTTAGACGTGAGGGCTGAGCTGTAGCTGGATCACAGTAGATGCCATGTGTAGTATTTACGAGCATTTGTCGCTGCACATCATAAGTTTCATTAAGCCTCTGAATCCAGATATTTTTCTGATGGTCATTAAACCGCTCACCTTTTAATGCACTTATAAAACTATTTAGCGCAACACCTCGTGGAGTTTCTAAATCACTTAACGCATAACGAGAACACCTGTTTAAAAAGGTAGAAAACTCCCTATCATTAATTGGCCCAATACTTGGATGAGCAGCGGAAAAATTATTTCTTGTAGCTCGACACTGATCTAAAAAAAAGTGTCCATCTTCATCTAAAATATTCAGTTTTAAACACAACTCTAAAAGTTGGTGATCAATCAACTCAACTAAGTTCTTTTCTTCAAAATCTTTTTGAAGAATTTGTGCAACAACGGGCAAGCCAAAACTTCTAACCTTATCCCTGAGCCTTAATATCGCAGCATTCCATATATAATTTATAGCACCGTCAAATAGCCCCACACTAACAGCCACACACATTCTGGCTATAAGCTCTCCACGATGTTCTGAGGGAATTTCTTTCAACTCTCTAGGCAACCCTTGCCATGCATATTCAATTTCCTCATCACTTGCCAAAATGTCTCTAGGTATCCCAAGAGCCGTTGTTAATTCAGATAAAGCTGGTAATACCGTTGATGGCGTCTGGGGTAAAGTTGGGAGTGTTGTAGAGGTCATATAATAAAGTCCCTTTAAATACTCAGCACATCTTCAATGCCGGTTTGTTTTAGGCGTTGGATGGCGTTGGTTTTGGTGATGTCGTCGGTGAAGGATGTGTCGCGGAAGACGACGCGCAGCACGGGGTTTTCGGGTGTGCTGAGGTTAGCGATGGCTTGGACGGTTTCTAGGGTGATGTTTTCGTCGAAGCAGGCAACCAGTGAGTTGTGCGCAACCGACCAGGCCTGGTAGGTTTTGCCATTGGTGTTGATGTCGATTTTTTCAATCGGTAGCGTGAGTGGCAAGCCGTATTTAATCAACACTTCGTAAAGCAGGTCTTCGGGTGTGCGGTCGGGCAAGATATTGTCCACCGCATCCAGTAGATCGGTTTCGAGGGTATCGAGGTTTGGGTTCCATTTTTTGATATTGGAGGTGTCGAGTTTGAGGACTTTAAAGCCGAGGTCGGCTTGGGTGTCTGGTTGTTCCTCTTTTATTTTGCAGGCAGCACGGCGAATGCGTTCTTTGCCGATTTCGGCAATGGTGGCGTAACCCGCTTTCCGAGCTTCGGAGTTTTCGGGCGTGGGTTCGGGGATTTGCACCAGAATGAATTTGCGATTACCGCCGTCTTCGGCATTCAACTGCATAACGGCATGGGCGGTAGTGGCAGAGCCTGAGAAGAAGTCCAGAATAATATCATCTGATTTCGTTCTTGATATTTCGCAGAGATAGCTGACCAGTTTTGTTGGTTTTGCAAAGTCAAAAGGTATACCTAAATCTTTTAATTCCTTTGAACTTTGTCTATTTTCAATACCTGTTATTAGATTTGAAGGTACAACACCCTTTTCAGACTGTTCTTTCAACCAAAGTTTATTGTATATATTCCATTTTGATGAGTTTCCATCTTGATCCACGAGCGCTGATGTTTCAGTCTGTTTAAAAACAATATTATTCAACTCTACTTCAGTTAAATAACGCTCAAAAGTCCATTTCCATACACCATCTTCTGATGTTGGTAGAATCTTTTCACCTTGCACTAACTTTGACGGAAAATTTTTTCCTGGAGGAATTACAAAACTGCCATCTGGACATTCAATCCAATATCTTTGGTTTGGTCGTGCATCTAAACTTGCCTTATATAGTCTTTCTTCACCATAAAGCTCTCCCGCTCGGTCTCCATCGACTTGCTTTTTGTTGTAGTACCTTTCTATTTGTTCTTTTTTAAATGAAGCTCTGAAATATTCAGCTTTTTCAATATTTTTGGCGTATACCAGTAAAAACTCGACTGTTGGTGTAAAAAAATTTCCTTTTGCACCACCTGTTTTCATAGTTCTTGAAATAGTACAAATAAAGTTACCCTCGCCAAAGATTTCATCACAAGCTTTTTTGAGGTTATGCACTTCGTTGTCGTCAATCGAGATGAAGATCACGCCATCATCTTTCAGTAGATTTCGGGCGAGTTTTAGGCGTGGATACATCATATTGAGCCAATTGGAGTGATAGCGTCCGGCGGATTCTGAGTTGGTGGTGAGCGGATTGCCTTGGTCATCTTTTTGTCCGGTGAGGCGCTGGTAGTTGGCGAGGTTGTCTTTAAAGTC
>CAZVPH010000015.1:0-11842 GCA_964628125.1 uncultured Thiosulfatimonas sp.
ATCATGCCTAAAAGCAACGGCAATACAATCATTTTCAGCAGCATCCAGAGCATAGAGCTGGCCGGTACTTCCACCAATTCGCCCAGATAAAGCCAGGTCAAAAATGGCAACATCACCACCGCAATCAGCGTTGACACCAATGTCATACTGACCGACAAGGCCACATCGCCTTTGGCTAAATACGCGATCACATTTGATGCGGTGCCGCCGGCAGTCGCACCCACTAAAAGCATGCCGATAGTCAACTCCAGCGAGAAATTGAATAGCCAAGAGAGAAGCCAGGCGGAGAGTGGCATTATTAAAAATTGAATGCCAACGCCCAGGCCGACCACAAATCGATTTTGCCACACACGTTTAAAGTCTTGCCAGCCCAGCGTCAACCCCATGCCCAGCATAATCGTCATCAACAACGGAACAATACTGCTTTTAAAGCCGACAAACAGTTGCGGATAGAGAAAGGCAACGCCACTGAAAAGCAGTGCCCATAATGGAAATGCCGTGATTAACATAGAAAGTGACCAGGCCTGCTCAGTTTAGATAACAGTCGCTGCTGAAAGAAAATGGAAAGCGCGACAAGCAGATCCATTTAACGACTCTTGCATTAGAGCGCTCAAAACGAACCTGTGCGCTAAAACGGACACGGCAGTCGCCGTAAATCGCGACGTGCGAATAAGCTATAAGACGATAAGTGATGAAATCAACCCAATTAAGCCTCCAAACACGCCGCCCCACACCACCAACCAACCTAGGTGTTCGTGGATCATTTTTTGAACCATCTCTTTGACCAACTGCGGCGTTAGCTCTTCTAATCGTGCGTCAATAATGTCGGCAACTTTTGAACGAATATCGGCCATCACATCCGGTTGCTCCATCTCTTGTTGTAATAACTGATGGAACTGCTCGGTCTGCACCATCTCCACCAAGGAGGTTTTCATGTTTTTTATAAAAGGTTCCTTTAAAGGCGTTAACGCCTCCGCGCCTCCAAACATACCGAGCATACTGCCAAAGGAAGAGTTCATAATCACCTCGACCAACTTTTCAAATGAGCGGCTTAAATCAACTCTCTCAATCACGGGTTGCAGATCAAACTTAGACTCTTTGGCGCTGCTGGCCACAAAACGGTCAATGTTTGCATCGGTAAAAAACTGCTCCATCATTAAGTTTTTAATGGCGGTTTTAAACGCCTCAAAGCGATTCGGAATCACCCCCGAACCGACCAGGCCTGGTACCTTTTCAAACAACATATAGACCGCTAACCAGTTGGTGAGCGCGCCTGATAAGGCAAACAGCCCAACCATCATGACG
Source organism: uncultured Thiosulfatimonas sp. (assembly GCA_964628125.1). Classification (GTDB taxonomy): domain Bacteria; phylum Pseudomonadota; class Gammaproteobacteria; order Thiomicrospirales; family Thiomicrospiraceae; genus Thiomicrorhabdus. The sequence continues at coordinate 1,306 of CAZVPH010000015.1, forward strand.
ATGCTGTTGCCTAAATACCAACCTGCGCCCAGCAACAGCGCCGCTAAAACATTCGTTAAAAGACTCTTGTTCATATTCACTCTCTTTAAAATAGGTCTGTTTCTATAACTCATCCGCAGTGGAGTGTGTTCCGAAGGTGCTTAAATCCAAAGTGATCTCGCCCAAATCAGAGAGGGTAAAACTCGCTTTATCGCGCATCTCACCGGTTTCATTCATTCCAATACAGCCCTGAAATATGTGCCAAGTGTAGACAAAATGCACTTGATAGCGATTGGCCCGAAGATAACTCACATGCGTGATCTCCATGCCCTCTTTATAGTGTGCCAGTTGACTGATATAACTTAAATCTCTCACCAACTTCAAATGCAGTCTGGGCAACTCCGCTCTAAAAAACTCGGTAAGCGGTTCACACAAATTTTCATCAATGATTAAGCCACTTTCTAGAAGCAGGTGAAACTCAGCAGGAAGTTGCAGTTGCATAATGTCTCTCAGACTTCTCTAAAAATTCTCTCAAACGTTTCAATTGCACTTTTAAAAAAATAGTTAGAACCGTAAGGTTTAATATTTAAAGAGCGCTTTCCTTATTTTCAAGAGGAGGTTATTTATTCAAAACTCAAGTAACAGATTCAATCGGCAGGCGCTCACTGCAGAGGAGCGCCATGACACATTACGCTCTTTGCTCCGCAACCACGAACGCAACTGTATGGTGTTTTTCATCGCTGACGCTAACGGACCAGTCAGTAATCCCTAAGGAAGTTGCTTTTTCTAAGGTTGAACCGGTCAAGAGCAAAATGGGCTGGCCAGAGGGTTTGTGGCCAATGGTCATATCTTTAAAACAGACACCCTGCGCAATGCCGGTGCCCAAAGCTTTAGAAACCGCCTCTTTTAAAGCCCAGCGTTTTGCGAGAAAGCGTTCTGGATAATGCTGTGATTCGAGTTCGACAAGTTCAGTGACCGACAGCAATCGATTGGCAAACGCCACCCCTTGCTTGCGGTACACTTTGGCAATGCGTTCTACATCCACAATATCGGTTCCCACTCCCACAATCACGGCCGTCTTACCCCTCTAACGCTTACTGTTACGAACCTGATTAAAATTACTGAACAGGATTGCTCAACATAATTATTCAACATGACTGAACTGTTTTGAACCCTATTGAACTCTGTTGATTTCCTGCGGTTTTCACTAAATCCTGTTTAATCTCAAAGCTGTTTTAGGGCGTTAAAATTAAGCAGGCCTGGTCACTTATATTTTTATATTTTGGTGCAATGCTTATTTTAAATACGCTTGTTGGCGCGCTTCGACCATTAGGCGTTTCATTTCACGCACCGCCTCTGGCAGGCCAGAAAAGATCGCTCGGCCGATAATCGCATGGCCAATGTTCAGCTCATTAATCGCTTTAATTGCAGCAATCGGCTGGACGTTGTGATAATGCAAGCCGTGGCCTGCGTTGACAATCAAACCTAAACGCACCGCATACTCGGTCGCATGACGAATACGTTCAAGTTCTGCTTCGATTTCGGCCGGCTTGGTCAACTCTGCATAGGTTCCTGTGTGCAGCTCAATCATCCGCGCGCCACACTCTTTCGCAGCTTCGATCTGTACTTCATCAGGGTCAATAAACAGAGAAACTCGACACCCTGCTTCGGCCAGGCGACTGCACACATCAGTCAACCAAGGCATTTGTCCTGCGACGTCTAAACCGCCTTCCGTGGTTAACTCTTCGCGCTTTTCAGGCACTAAACAGACGTCTTCTGGCGCGTGCTTAATGGCGATGGCAATCATCTCTTCGGTGGCTGCCATTTCCAAGTTTACCTTGGTTTGACGCATGGCGGTAATCCGCGTAACGTCTTCGTCTAGGATATGACGACGGTCTTCACGTAAATGCAGTGTAATGCTGTCTGCGCCGGCCATTTCGGAGTCGAGTGCCGCTTTAATAGGATCAGGATAACTCGTGCCGCGCGCTTGTCTAAGAGTGGCGACGTGGTCGATATTCAAGCCTAAAAAAATTGGATTCATGATTTTTCCTTGGTAAATTTTAAAAACAAATGCGCATTACAACGCGCATTTTTTGAAGAACTTAATCCCACAACAACTTGTTTAAAATGCTTGGAAACATGTTAAAGCGGATTAAAACGGTGTAAACAGGTAAACCGATTAAAGCGCATTAAAAGCACATCAAACTAGTGTTGATCGTCTATTGCTTTATGGGTAAATGGTGAGCTCAGTGAGCTGACTATTTTAGCCAATCCGCCATCTGTTTAACGAAACAGCTGCCGGGTCATTAACGGTTTACTGCCTAAATATTGGTTTAAAATGGTTCGAAACAATCGTTTCCACTGTCCAAGACACGCTTCTGAAAAAGCCGCGTCAGCCAATGCCAACAAACAATGCCCTTGAATTGGAATGCCGGTGCCGATGCCATCCATCTCTGCTTTAATGGCGCCATTCTCAGGGTAAAAATGATACAACACATCCGCGAGAATCGGCTGTTGATACATGTCCAGATCGCAAATTAACCCTTGGCCTAACTCATTCAGCAGATGATACTCAAATTGTCGAAGTGACCAGGCCTGGTCACGCCTATCTTTAGAGGCCAGTAGTTGATACAACGCTTGTTGATAATGTTCATATAACGGCTCTACAGGTACCTGAGTAAACAGCAAACGGTAGAGTAGTTCATTGAGATAGAGGCCACAAATACTGGCGTCGCCGGCTAACGGAAACCTTAAAGTGCTGAGTTCAACTTGATGAATAGAGACCAGATCGGAAGGTGTATTGGGACGTTCGCGCCATAATACGGTCAGCTGTTGAAAAGGTTGCAGCAGCGCCGTTTTTTGAGTTGCGGCTTTTCGCCCACCTCTTACCCCACGCACTAAACCATTAAACTTGCCATAGTCTGGTGACAGAAATGTCACCAGCGCACTGGTTTCGCGATAAGGTCTAGAGTGCAGGACAAAAACAGACTGTTCAACTTCCATTTAGATCTCTAATTTTTTAAGCAACTTAAGTTATTTAAACAACCTAAGCAGTCCAAGCAGTCTAAGCAAACAGCCGTTTGACGGCACGGTCACACCGTTGTCTTTGGTCTATGCTTATGCGTTCTTAAAGAGCTTTGTCGGTTTAACAGACTTAGCAGGCCTGGTAGGTTTACCCCATTTAACTTCAAAGCATTTAGCTGCTGTAGTTGTCGTCATACCCTAAGCTGGCTAAGGCGCGTGCGTCATCCGACCAGTTCTCTTTTACTTTAACCCAAAGCTCTAAATGCACACGGCCATCGACCAAGGTGATTAAATCTTTACGTGCTTGAATGCCCATCGTCTTGATCATCTCGCCCTTTTTGCCGATCACAATCTTCTTTTGGCCTTTGCGTTCGACCAGAATTAAAGCGTTAATGATCCAACGGTCCTCTTCTGCATCAAATTTAAACTGCTCGATCTCGACTGTCGAACCATAAGGCACCTCTTCGCCCAGGGTGCGCATTAACTTTTCACGGATAATTTCGGCGGCCAAAAATCGTTGTGAGCGATCTGTGACATACTCTTCTGGAAACAGTCTCTCTTGTTTTGGCAGGTACTTAAGCACCTCTTTCTTAATCAGATCCAAACCACTTCGTTTGTACGCAGAGATGGGGATTAAGGTATCCATTTGAACATTGGCGGCGACGGTCTCTAAAAACGGCAACAAATCTTCTTTATTTTTGTAATTGTCGATCTTGTTCATTAGGACGACCACCGGCGTTTTACTGCCCTCTAGCTTTTGAGCGACCGCTTGGTCTTCTTTGGTCCAGCGCCCCGCTTCTACAACAAATAAAATGACGTCCACGTCAGAAAAAACACTGTTGGCCGTTCGGTTCATGTATTCGTTGATTGACTTCTCACCCCCAAGATGCATTCCAGGCGTATCCACATAGATAATTTGCTCTTCATCCGTGGTGTAAATGCCATGAATACGATGACGTGTGGTTTGCGGTTTATGCGATGTGATGCTTAACTTTTGACCGAGCATCTCATTCATAATCGTCGATTTACCCACGTTAGGACGGCCAATGACCGCCGCAAATCCGGCTTGATAATTCGTGTTCTCGGTTTCAACCCCAGTCTCTTTACAGGGTAAGTCATCGCCTCCGGCTAAGATAGCTTCTAAATCGAGGGGCTGTTTTTTATCTGTCATCTATTTTCTCTTGCTTTATTTTTTATAGGTCATCCAGAGCTTCCAGCGCGAATTCCGCCGCTTTTTGCTCTGCTTTACGTCGGTTTGAAGCGGTTGCTTCAAACTTAGTATTCAATTGCTCAACATAGCAGGAGATCGTAAATTGCTGGGCATGCGCCGCGCCGTTCACACTGATAATGCTGTATTCGGGCAAAGGCTGGTTTTTGGATTGCAGCCACTCTTGTAAACGAGTCTTGGCATCTTTACCAACTTTTTTAGGGTCTAAAATTTGCAAACGTCCATCATACAGTCGGTCAACCAGAGCGCGACAAGCATCTAAACCGCCGTCCTCGTAAACCGAGGCGATGATCGCTTCTACCGCGTCGGCTAAAATAGAGTCTCGCCTAAAGCCGCCACTTTTAAGCTCTCCTGGCCCTAATACTAGGTAATCACTCAGGTTATACTCTCGACCAATTACCGCCAAGGTATCGCCTTTAACCAGATGGGCTCTGACTCGGCTCATATCGCCTTCCGCCAGATTTGTGAACTGATGAAACAGAATATCTGCAATCATAAAGTTCACCAAGCTGTCGCCTAAAAACTCCAAACGTTCATTGTTTTTGGCGCCCATACTGCAGTGAGTTAATGCGTGCTGCAGATAGGCGATATTTTGATACTTATAGCCTAGTTTTTTGGCTAACTGCTCTAACTTTGCCAAACGTTCAACTGGAAATTTTTCGGTTTTTTTACTGCCCATCCTACTTGATCCCCTGACCTACTCGATTCAAATTCAAACCGTTATCCCAGTGCATCCAAATCCCAAACGCTTTACCTTTTAAGTTTTTCTCAGGCACAAAGCCCCAGAACCGACTGTCATTACTGTGATCACGGTTGTCACCCATCGTAAAGTAATGCCCTTCGGGCACGATAATCGTTTCCATATCCTGACTGGATTTTTCCATATCTAACAACACTTCGTGACTTGAGCCGTTGGCAAAACTCTCTTTAACCAGAGAGGCGCCATTCATGACTGCGCCAGAACCTGTTCCGTGGTATTTGCCCAGTAACTCACTTTTAAGGGGCGCACCATTAATAAAGATGGTTCGTCCAATATAAGTAATCTCATCGCCCGGCAGTCCAATCACTCGTTTAATATAATCAACCGCGGGATCATTTGGGTATTTGAAGACCACAACGTCACCGCGCTTCGGATCGCTGACTGGAATAATGGTGGTTTGCAATACTGGCAGTTTCACGCCGTAGGCAAACTTATTGACAGCAATAAAATCACCTATCTGTAAAGTGGGATACATAGAACCCGACGGAATTCTAAAGGGCTCAATAATAAAAGATCTTAAAACCAGCACCACCAAAAAAACAGGGAAAAGAGAGCGCGCGTACTCAACTAAAATGGGTTCTTTAATGCCCATAGTTGCGCTCATGCGTTTAGGGCGCCAAACCACTCGATCCACGTAGGTAATCACGCCCGTAACCGCGGTAATTATGACCAGAATAAGTTCAAAGCTCATTACGACTCTCCTGTGCTTAAAATAGCTAAGAACGCTTCTTGTGGAAGCTCAACGTTACCGACTAACTTCATGCGTTTCTTACCCTCTTTCTGCTTTTGCAGTAATTTTTTCTTACGTGAAATATCGCCACCGTAACATTTAGCCGTCACGTTTTTACGCAACGCTTTCACGTTGGCGCGGCCAATGACTTTGACGCCAATGGCTGCCTGAATCGCAACATCAAACATTTGGCGCGGAATCACGTCCTTAAGTTTCTCTACAATGATTTTGCCGCGTTGTGCTGCGAATGCGCGGTGAACAATCACCCCCAATGCATCGACTTTTTCGCCATTGATTAAGAAATCCATTCGAACTAAATCATCTTCCTGAAAGCGTCTAAACTCATAATCCATCGAGGCGTAACCGCGGCTACAGGATTTTAAACGGTCAAAGAAATCAAGCACTACCTCATTTAAAGGCAGTTCGTAGTTAAGAGAGACCTGCCCACCGGAGTAGAGCATCTCTTTTTGAATGCCACGTTTCTCAATACACAACTTCATAACCGCGCCAACATAAGCGTTTGGCACTAAAATATTCGCTTGAATAATTGGTTCACGAATCGCTTCAACTAAACTCAGGTCTGGAAGCTCTGAAGGGTTGTCGATGGTGATGATTTCGCCATTTTTCAACGCCACTTCGTAAATAACGGTGGGGGCTGTGACAATGAGATCGATATCGTATTCACGCTCTAAGCGCTCTTGGATGATTTCCATGTGCAGCATGCCTAAGAAACCACAACGAAAACCAAACCCTAGTGCTTCAGAAGTTTCAGGCTCAAAATGTAACGCGGCATCGTTTAAGCGTAACTTACGCAAGGACTCCCGCAGGTCTTCATACTGCTCCGAGGTAACGGGGAAAATCCCTGCGAAAACACGAGGCTGCGATGCGGCAAACCCAGGCAACGCTTCAACATCCGGCTTTGCAGCATCGGCAATGGTGTCGCCCACTGGCGCGCCGTCAATGTCTTTAATACCGGAAACGACATAGCCGACCTCTCCCGCTTTTAAAAACGCGGTCGGTTGACGCTTCGGCGTAAAAATGCCGACCTCGTCAACCAAATACTCCTCTTTGGTTGACATGATTTTCATTTTGGTTTTTTTACCGATTTGGCCATCAATGACGCGTACTAAAGAGACCACACCCAAATAGTTATCAAACCAAGAATCGATGATAAGCGCTTTTAAAGGCGACTCTAAATCACCGATGGGCGATGGGATTTTAGCGACGATCTCTTCCAACGTCTCTTTAATTCCAATCCCCGCTTTTGCGCTCGCACGCACAGCGTCTGATGCAGATACACCGATGATCTCTTCAATTTCTTCAATCACGCGCTCCGGCTCGGCGGACGGTAAGTCGATTTTATTTAACACCACCAGCACTTCTAGACCTTGCTCGATGGCGGTGTAACAGTTTGCTACCGTTTGCGCCTCCACTCCTTGAGAAGCATCAACCACCAACAAAGCACCCTCACAAGCTGCCAGCGAACGCGAAACTTCGTAAGAAAAGTCAACGTGACCAGGCGTGTCGATAAAATTTAGCTGGTAGGTTTTGCCATCGTCCGCCGTGTAATTCAGAGTGACGCTCTGCGCTTTGATGGTGATGCCACGTTCTTTCTCGATATCCATTGAATCAAGTACTTGCGACTGCATCTCTCGGTCGGTTAATCCACCGCAGTGTTGAATGAAACGGTCGGCAATGGTTGATTTGCCGTGGTCGATATGGGCAATAATTGAAAAGTTACGAATATGTTTTAAGTCGTCTGACATTGAAGCTCCAGGCAGTGCCGGTTTGGACGGTCGTCTATGTTCGTTCCCGTTGGGCCAAACAGACAATGCAGTCTATAAAAAAAGGGGACCTGCGTCCCCTTTCAACTTACTCTCTAAAACCAGATGTTTTTACAGAAGTTTTACGATTATCTTTGGCGTGTCATCTCTTAAAAAAGTCGATACGCCCAATAACAGAATAAGGATCGGTTTAAATTTTATTGCGCCCATTTTACGCTAATTTAAGGCAATTCACATGGATTAATCTTTTTATTCAAAATAATCAGATCACAAAAAAATAAACCCCATCCTAAAGCCTTATTTTTTTATCACTAGAGGTAAAAACAGTGAACGTCCATCTCTTAGCACTCGCACCGCAACCGAGCGATTGGCGACCAATCCTTTGAGCAGGCTGTCCAATGTTTTTATGTCTTTGACCGGTTTAAAGTCAATGGTCACAATCACGTCACCTGGTCGCAAACCAGCGCTTTCCGCTGGGGCATCAAATACCCGCGTCACTTTAATTCCAAACGGAATTTTAAGTTGAGCCAACTCGGCCTCACTCAACACTTCAACATCGGCGCCCAGCAAATTGTGTAATTTTTTATTGGCTCGCTCTTCCGCTATCTCCTCTGACTTATCCAACGAGGCCAGTTTAAGCGTAATCACTTTCTGTTTATTTTGACGTAATAGCTTTACATCGACTTTTTTATCCAGTGGGGTGACACCCACAATTGGTGGTAGGTCGGAGGATTGAGTAATTTCTCGACCATCAAACTCTAAAATTATGTCACCCGGCTCTATGCCTGCTTTTGCCGCCGGTGTGTCTGGAAAAACCTCACCAACCAGCGCCCCCATGGGTCTCGTCAAACCAAAGGATTCAGACAGCTCACTGGTCACTTCTTGCACCTGAACTCCTAAATAACCTCGCACCACCTTGCCACTGTCTTTTAACTGCTCGACCACGTTCATTGCGATGTCAATCGGGATCGAAAAAGACAATCCCATGGCGCCGCCACTTTTACTGTAGATCATCGAATTAATGCCGATGACCTCACCGTCTAGGTTAAAGAGCGGCCCGCCAGAGTTTCCTGGATTAATCGCGATATCCGTTTGGATAAACGGCACATAAGTATCTTCTGGCAAAGAACGCCCAAGCGCTGAAATGATGCCGTGTGTCACCGTATTGTCTAAACCAAATGGCTGGCCAATCGCTAAAACCCATTGACCTACTTTGGCTTTTTGCAAAGAACCAATCTTAACAAAGGGCAAGTCTTTCGCTGTAATCTTTAAGAGCGCAACGTCCGTCCTGGCATCTGAACCGATCACGGTAGCCTTTAACTCTTTACGGTTTCGCATGCGGACGATAATCTCATCCGCGCCTTCAATCACATGATGATTGGTTAGTATATAACCATCGGCACTAAGCACAAATCCAGACCCCAAGGAGTGAGAGCGTTGTTTTTGTGGTATCTCTGGCTCTTTATCGCCAAACCGCTCTTTAAATTGATTCGTGCCCCCATTTGGCATTCCAAAAAAATAACGTAACAGCTCTTCTGGCATTCCCTGAAATGGCATGTCTCGGTGAGCGGTAGACGCTTCGACTTTTTTAGTAGTACTGATGTTCACCACAACTCTGTTGTTTTGTTCAACCAATTCGGTAAAGTCGGGCAGACCATAACTGTTTAGCGGGGTTGCCGATGCGCTCGACGCCATAAAAGGCTGAATGCTCAACCCAACCACCAATACCAAAGAGCTTAAAACTGACATTTTTTTCACAATCGCGTCTCCATTTTTTCTTTATTTTGTTTAAACAATCCTTGACTCACAATCCACTCTCCCCAGCGCCAGGCAAACTCATCTCGGGCAGCACTGGTTGATAAATCTTATGCGTCAGCCACCATCCCGAAAGCGTGCCGATAAAACCGCCTATAATCGCGGCGATGTCTGCGGTCGTCTCTGTTGCGCTGAACCACTGCACACTCAACAGGCTGAACACCACGGCAAATAAAAACAGCCCCATTAATGGTACCCCGTAGGCCATAAAGGAATGTTTAATCAATCGTGACTCGTCAAGCGTCAAGATCACATGGTCTCCCACCTTGGCATTGAAGCGATTGTGCACTTTAATAGCACTCTGGGTGCTGCTTGCAAACAGAGTCGCCAGCGCTGAGGTTCCGCAGGCAGAGGACGACGCGCACCCACTGCAGCCTGATTGGCGCTGGGCATCCACATAGGCGAAATCACCCTCAACCGAGGAGACAGTGCCTGACTCACGTAATAAGTTTTGACTATTTTCCAAACTGATTATCCTCCAATCGGGTTACTCACTTTTAAGCTTTGCGTTTTTACCGTATCGCACACAGGTTTCAAACGTTTAATTGTAACTCTAATTCATCACTCTAACTTATAACTCGAAACTGAGGACAGCTGTGTCGCTGATCGCTTGCAAGCTTTTGACCGTTGCCAGGCTCCCTCTCTATGCCTAAACTCGCATTTTTATACTTTTTGTGCATTTAACCAGTGTAAACACTGCTTTCGCATTCCGTTCTAGTGATATATTCACCACATAACGCTGTACAGCGCTGTATGGCGCTGCATAACGCTTTCATCACCAGCAGAATGGTTAAAAACAGTGCCACAAGCGAAAATTTAAATATAATATGCTACCGTTCTGCTAATTATTCAAGCTTCATTTTGATAATTAACGCTCGCCTGAGCCTCAGTTTTATAATTTTTTACGGCTTTATCGACACTGACATAACACTGATATAAAAAGGTTCCAGCGTGCCCAATCCCCTCAACCAACATAGTTTACAAACCGATATATTAGTCATCGGCAGTGGCATTGCCGGCCTCTCCGCTGCGCTCAAACTGGCGGCCAATTTTTCAGTCACGTTGCTGGCCAAAGCGTCGCTTAATGAGGGCAGTACTAACTATGCTCAGGGAGGCATCGCTGCAGTCTTAGACCCTTTTGACAGCGTTGAAGCACACATTCAAGACACGCTAGAAGCCGGCGCCGGTTTGTGCGACCCAAAAGCAGTCGAGAGCGT
>CAZVPH010000015.1:11852-13323 GCA_964628125.1 uncultured Thiosulfatimonas sp.
GTTGATTGATTTAGGCGTGCCGTTTAGCAAACAACCAGACAGTGATAGCCGCTTTCCGTTTCACTTAACTCAAGAAGGCGGCCACAGCCATCGTCGAGTCATCCACGCAGCGGATCACACGGGTCAATCGGTCATTGACACCCTAATTTCTAAAGTAAAAACTCACCCAAATATCACTCTTTTGCCTGAGCATATCTCCATCGACTTGATTCTAAACAAAAAACGCAATCGCTGCTTAGGCGCTTATGCCTTAAATAAAACTGAAAACAGAGTTTACGACATTGCAGCACGCTTTACAGTGCTGGCGACCGGTGGTGCCAGCAAAGCGTATCTTTATACCAGTAACCCAGATACTTCTACTGGAGATGGAATCGCGATGGCCTGGCGCGCCGGGTGCACCATTGGCAATATGGAGTTCAATCAATTTCATCCAACCTGCCTTTACCACCCAAGAGACCGCTCTTTTTTAATCAGCGAAGCACTTCGCGGCGAAGGTGCGGTTCTCAAACTGCCGAATGGCAAGCCATTTATGGCTGAATATGATGCCCGCGCCGACCTAGCGCCCAGAGACATTGTGGCGCGCGCGATTGACCACGAGATGAAAAAACACGGAATAGAGTGTGTCTACTTAGACATCTCTAACAAACCTGCTGATTTTATAAAAAGCCATTTTCCAACCATTTATGAGCGCTGTCTCAAGGTAGGAATCGACATTACGCGCGAGCCCATTCCAGTTGTTCCTGCCGCCCACTACACCTGTGGTGGGGTCGCGACGGATCTTGAGGGGCGCACCTCTTTAAACGCGCTCTATGCGTTAGGTGAAACAGCCTACACCGGACTGCACGGCGCAAACCGCCTTGCCAGCAACTCTTTAGCCGAGGGTTTGGTCTTTGCTAAACTGGTCGCGCAGAGCATTCAAAAGACCTACTCTTTGGATGAACACAGCCTGGATGAGATTAAGCCCTGGGATTACACAGGGATTACCGACCCTTCTGAGAAGATTCTGATCACCCATAACTGGGATGAACTACGACGTGTGATGTGGGACTATGTCGGCATAGTACGCACCAATGAGCGCCTTAAACGCGCTCGTCAACGGTTGCGTAACTTACACAAAGAGATTGATGAATATTATCATCAACACACCGTAACCAAAGACCTGCTCGAATTAAGGAACTTGGTTATGGTGGCTGAATTGATGGTGATGAGCGCACAGCGTCGTACAGAAAGTCGTGGTCTACACTTTAACTTGGACTATCCGCACACCCATAAAGATGCAAAACCGACATTGTTAAAACCCAAGCAGGGTTTCTTTATGAAGCGCTTGAAACCTCTCCGCAGTTGAAACAGCTGAGCGGTTACTTTGACACGTTGACACGTAAAATGAAAAAAGCGCCCAATGCGCTTTTTTTAACTTCATAGATTCAACTAGTAAGTGCAACACCTGTAAGAATTGAAAAAGGCCAGTTGA
>CAZVPH010000016.1:0-13067 GCA_964628125.1 uncultured Thiosulfatimonas sp.
GATACAAAAAAGCCTCATAAATTGAGGCTTTTTTGTATTTGAGTTTTAAAGACAGTTTTAAAGACTCTGTGTTGAAGTCAAACGTGAAGTTCAGCGCTTAAACGTTAAGAACTCCTGACTAATCTTAACTAATCGTCTAAGTCGCCACATCGCATATTACCGGGCACAGCGATGTGGATTCGTTTTGGGTTTGGCAAATTTAGATTGTCCATCGTGGTTGCAAAATCTTGGTAGGATTTTCCAGACCCTGCACGGCTATTAAACTTCTTCTCTTCGCCAATGGTGGATTGGCTAAAGCCTTTATAATCATGGGCAGGAAACACCATAGTCTCTTCCGGCAGAGTGAAAAGTTTTTGCGTTAAAGAGTCGAACATCTGTTCATTGCTGCCCAGTTGAAAGTCGGTACGTCCACAATCTCGAACCAATAAAGTGTCGCCGGTAAAGGCCGCGCCTGGAAGTAAGTAAGTAATGTTATTATTGGAGTGGCCCGGTGTATGCAGAACCCTGATCTCTGGGCTTCCCAGTTTGAAGGTGTCGCCTTCCACGGCCAATAGATCCGCGCACTCAGAGCCTGAGTTTTTATGGATTACGATCTGCCCTTTGGTCAATTTACGCAATGGGCCAGCACCGGTAATGTGGTCGGCGTGAATATGTGTCTCCAGTAGAAACTTAACCTTTAAGCCGAGCTCTTCAATATGCTGGAAATCACGTTCAACCTGCTCTAAAACAGAGTCAATGACCGCCGCTTCCTTAGTGGCTTCATCCCATACTAAATAGGTGTAAGTCCAGGTATCGTAATCAAACAGTTGACGAATTTTCATGTTAAGAGCCCTATGGTTTGTTTGCTATAATGCGTGGCAGCAAAACGGCTACTGGTTGAGTTTTGATGACGCTTGAAGAAACCCGAACGAAAAGGTGAGCTGAGTCCTAAATTCTTCATACATCAGCAAGCTAAAGATGTTTATGCCAGTAGATTTGCTTGTTTATAGCGATATAAATAAGTTATAGCGGTATCAGTAAGAGTGTAATTACTAATTTTTTATTATCCCCATTAAAAGTGTCCCCGTCAACTATGCCCCAAGACTCCAGTGTTTCCAAAACATCCAAAACATCCAAACCTCTGAATGCTTCTAAGGTTTCTGCTTCTAACATTGCTTTTAGCGTCGAGGCAACCGGTCTCTTTAATTTGTTAGAGTTTTGTTTAATCAAAGATCGTCAGCGATTGCAAAACGGACTTCGGAAACTCAATCTCAACACGCTTAAAGAAACTGACCAGGCCTGGTTAGATTGGTCTCATCAAGTAGAGGCGTCGATTCAACAGGTTGAGCTACGGCGTAACAGCGTGCCCAAGATTGAATACGATAAGAGTTTACCGGTCGCGGCTAAAAAAGAGGCGTTGCTTCAGTTGATTCGAGATCATCAAGTCGTGGTGATCGCTGGAGAGACGGGCTCGGGTAAAACCACCCAGATTCCTAAAATCTGTTTGGAGGCGGGTTTAGGACTTAGGGGAAAGATAGGCTGTACGCAACCCAGACGACTGGCCGCACGCAGTGTCTCCGAGCGTATTGCAGAAGAGCTTAACACTCAACTTGGCGACATTGTCGGTTATCAAGTACGGTTTTTAGATCTGGTTAAACCGCACAGTTTGATTAAGGTGATGACCGACGGAATTCTATTGGCTGAGATTCAGAACGATAAACTGCTCACACAGTATGACACCATTATTATTGACGAAGCGCACGAGCGCAGCATCAATATCGACTTTCTGTTGGGTATTCTTAAGCAGTTGTTGCTCAAACGTACCGACTTAAAAGTCATTATCACCTCGGCAACCATAGATACACAGCGTTTTGCTGACCACTTTACGCTCAACGGCAAACGTCCGCCGGTGGTTGAAGTTTCAGGTCGCACTTATCCTGTCGAGCTGCGTTATCGTCCACTCTCCACTTATGTGGACGACGCCGGCAATGAGATTGAGCAGGATATGACCATTGGCATTGCCGATGCGATTGATGAGTTGGCATTAGAAGATCCGTTTGGCGATGTGTTAGTGTTTCAAGTTGGTGAGCGCGACATTAAAGAGACCGCTGAGATGTTACGTAAACGTAACTTGAAAAACACCGACGTCGTGCCTTTGTACGCGCGCTTATCCATGAGTGAACAACAAAAAATATTTAAGCCCTCTCAAAAACGTCGCATTATTCTCAGCACCAATGTCGCCGAAACCTCTTTGACCGTTCCGGGTATTAAGTATGTGATTGACCCAGGCCTGGTGAGAATCAGTCGATACAGTGTGCGCAGTAAAGTCCAGCGTTTACCGATTGAAAAAATCTCCCAAGCCTCCGCCAATCAGCGTAAAGGTCGTTGCGGACGAGTCAGTGCGGGCATCTGTATTCGGCTCTACGATGAAGCCAGTTTTAACGCACGCCCTGAATTTACCGACCCCGAAATTAACCGAACTTCGTTAGCGTCGGTCATTTTGACCATGGCGCAACTTTCGTTGGGCGATGTCAGTCAGTTTCCATTTATCGAAGCGCCTGCAGAGAGATCTATTAATGACGGCTATCGTCAACTGCACGAGCTGGGCGCTTTGGATGATCAGCGGCGTTTAACGACAGAAGGCCGTCAAATTGCCAAACTGCCGGTGGATCCAAGTGTTGCTAAAATGGTGATAGAGGCGGATAAAAATGGGGTCTTAGCAGAGTTAATTGTCATCGCATCGGCCTTAAGCATTCAAGACCCACGTGACATCAACCAAACCACCATGCAAGCGGCCAGAACCGCGCATAAAATCTTTGAAGACGAACGCTCTGATTTTCTATTCTTTTTGAATTTATGGCGCTTTTACGACCATCAACGCCGTCATCTCTCTGAGAATAAGCTGCGTAAGTTGTGTAAAACCAACTACCTCTCCTATATGCGTATGCGGGAGTGGCGTGAATTGACGATGCAGATTGAACAGAGCCTTAAACGTATCGGTTTACGAGTTGGCACCCTGCATCTGTTTGAAGAGATTACAGAGGGCGGTGCGCTTAAAGAGCGCCTCAGCGAGCTGCACAGTGTGGCGGTGCATAAGTCGTTACTGGCCGGGTTGTTGGGTAATGTCGCCCTGCGTGAAGAGGACAACTCCTACCTAGGCGCACGCAGTACTAAGCTGTTTATTCACCCAAGTTCGGCGCTCTATAAACGTAGACCCAAGTGGTTATTGGCCGGCGAATTGGTGGAGACCACTAAACTCTATGCGCGCAATAATGCGGCCATTGATATCCAGTGGATAGAGAGCCTCGCCAAACACCTGATTAAACACAGCTACAGCGACCCACACTGGCAAAAGAAAAGCGGGCAGGTAGGCGCTTTTGAATCGGTGACCTTGTACGGCTTGCCGATAGTGAGTCGACGACGTTGTAATTACGGCCCTATTCACCCGGTTGATTCTCATAAGCTGTTTTTGCGTCATGCGTTAGTCGAAGGCCAGCTGACAACTCGTGCGGCTTTTTTTAAGCACAATCAACGCCTGATTGAGACAATAGAGCGAATGGAGCATAAGTTACGTCGTCCTGACTTTTTAGTGGACGATGAGGTGCTCTATCAGTTTTATGAAGCGCGGATTCCACAACATATCTTTAGCCAACCGGCGTTTGAAAAGTGGGTAAAAAAGAGCCTGCGCGAGGCGCCTGAAAAATTGGACGCGCTGTTTTTAACCGAAAGCGACCTAATGAAACAGCAAGCGGACGTCGATTTTCTAAAAGACTTTCCTGACCAAGTAGCGCTCTCAAACCAGCTAAGTTTTTCGGTGGATTACCATTTTGAACCGGGTGAAAAACGCGACGGCCTCATTTACAAAATCCCACTTTCCAGTTTGAACTTAGTGCAAGCGAGTGATTTTGAGTGGCTAACGCCGGGGTTGTTAAAAGAGAAGACTGGCTTTTATATCAAAGCGTTGCCAAAGCAACTTAGAAAACAGTTTATCCCAGCGCCACAGCATGCCGAGTTAGTATTGGCAGAGATGTCGCCCGACAAAACGGTAAAAAGTGGCCGTAAAGAGACGTATTTAAACCAGTTGATTTGGGCACTTAATCGACGAGGTACGCTTAAGGTTTCTGCTGCAGACTTTGAGGCGGTTGCGCTGCCAGAACATCTGCTGCCATTTTTTTCCCTGCAAGACGATAAGGGTAGAGTGATTGCCGAAGACGCCGATTTGGCTCATTTAAAATCGCAATATCAACATTTAGTCGAGGCGAAAATACAGCAACATCAGTCTCGCAAAAAGCAGAGCAGCACTTTGATCACTGAATGGAATTTTGGCGATTTAAACGCCACACAAACCATCAAAAATGGGGGCGTTGAGATGGTCGCTTATCCCGCCTTGCAAGCTGAAAATGGCCAGTTAAGTTTAGAGTTGATTGGCGATGAAATTGACGCGCTGGAAAGTCACGCGAACGCCGTGCTGTTTTTGCTTCGCAGTGAGCTGACCGATAAGCTCAAGTATTTACAGAAAAAATTGCCTTTGCAAAAAGCCTGTTTGTGCTACGCCCCTTACGGCACCTGTCAGGATTTAACCCAACAAGTGATTGATCGTGCACTGCATCAACTGGTGCCGCACCCCGAGAAAATTCGCCGTCAAGCGGACTACCACGCCACCTTAGAGAAAGTTCGTCAGCAGTGGATTGAGTCGGCTCAGACGGTGGCTAAACAGGTAAGTGCGATCTTCACTCAACACCAGGCGATTGTTAAACGGGTTAGGGGGCGTGTAAATCCACGCTGGTTGGCGTCCGTCGCCGATGTTCAGCAACAGTTAGAGGCATTGGTTTCAAAAGACTTTGTGCGCACCACGCCCGAAGAGTGGTTTAAACAGATTACGCGGTATTTAAAAGCGCTAGAGATGCGTTTGGACAAGATAGAGCAGGATCCAAGCAAAGATCAGTTGGCGATTCGCCAGATTCAACCGCTTTTGAAAACCTACCACGCGTTCGCGCAAGAACCGGCGTATCAAGAACAACCAGGCCTGGTCGAAATTCGTTGGTTGCTTGAAGAACTCCGTATATCGCTGTTTGCACAGCCTATGAAGACCTTAATGCCCATCTCGATTCCGCGGATTGAAAAAAAGTTAAAAGCGCTTTAACTAAAACTAAACGCTGTAACTAAACGTTGTAATCAAGCACTGTAACCGCTTGATTACAGAAAATATTAACCATAAGACATTACCAGAAAATAATGTCTTAATGAGTGATGCTAAATTTACTCTATGTTTATCGGCTCTGTTTTATTTATTCTGCTTTATAAACCTCAACCCATTTAGGGTCAAACTCGGTTTGATTCAATTCTTGTCCCAATTCACTCATCTTGTTTTCCAGCGACTTTTTTTCAGCCAGCAAATCAATTAAGGCGTGGTTGTTATCTTCCAGCTGATGCATCTGCGTTAAGCCTAAATGGTAAAAACGCATGATTTTCATCGCGTGTGCATCGTTGCGTTCCGCTTGGTCTTGAACTTTTTGCAGTACGTTGGTGATGCGCATTAAATTTCTTTTTAAATGCCAGCCATACATGGTTTCTCGCATCCACTCTTTGTCTGCAAAAAAAATCTTAACAATAAAACCGGTGATCACTAAGCCAATAAACGCCCCCAATAAATTTAAAACCAGCTTGCTGTTTGAGTATTCGCCTAAAGTACTCACGCTGAAATAAGCGGTGCTAAAACCGATCACCACGAACATCAGCATGACAATCAAGGTAGCGTTACGGGTTTTTTTACGATAATGCTTAGGGTCAATCTCTTCAATTTTAAACATAAATCTCTCAATTAAGTGTGCGGTTTTTTCAAAAAATGACTTTAGCTATGACTTTAGCTATGGGGCTTTGTTGCTTGATTATAAAGCTATAAACACAAGACTGTTTTTTAAGGGAGGTGATGCTCTAGGAAGTTTGCAGTTTTTTTAATAACAACCTCTGCTTTCAGTCGATGCAGCTCCGTAAAACCAACGGGTGAACATTGTAACAGTTTACAAGGAGTTTATAATTTTGGGCGGCAAAACTTGCGGCATTCAATTAGAGCGTTAATTCTAGTGTGGATAAGTCTAGGGGAGGGGGGATAGGTTCGGATTACGGTTCCACTGTTTACATTGGTCATTGTATTGGCTGTTACTCTTTGTTCTGAAGCTTATCTACTTTATTGACGGCGCCTGCATAGAATTGATCCGTTTCTCGGTAGGGGGCGTGTTGTAAACAGTCGGCCGCGTATTCTTCGACGCCTTGTTTCTCTTGTAGGATAAAGCGTGCAATGCCGTCTGGAAAAGGGTTGATTCTTAGCCAGTGTGACGATTGCATGGCGACCGGCACAAAGCCTCGCGCAATCTTGTGCTCGCCGCCAGCGCCGGGTTCAAATACGCTTAAGCCTTGTTGAATGGCGTATTCAATGCCTTGATAAAAACAGGCTTCAAAGTGCAGGTTTTTGACTTCGCGTGCGCAACCCCAGTGACGTCCATAGAGATGGGTGTCGGAGCGAAACATTAAAGAACCTGCAATGCACTGCTGGTTTTGGTCGGCTAGGACTAAGACAATCTGCTTGGGTAACGCTTGGGCAACGGCTTTAAAAAAACGCACATTTAAAGTCGGTGTGCTCCACTTTTCAATAAATGTTTTTTGATAGAAAGCGTCAAACTGATGCCAATCTTCTTCGGTGGCGCTCAAGCCATCCAATACACGAAACGAAACGCCTGCTTTAAACACCGCTTTGCGTTCTTGACGGATGTTTTTACGTTTTTTAGCGGTCAGAGTCGCCAAAAAATCATCAAAACTTTGATAGTCTTGATTGAACCAGTGAAACTGACAGTCGTGACGTTGTAGCCAATTGGATTGCTGCGTTAACCAAGTTTGCTGATTTGCGTGCGGGAAAAGAATATGTACGCCACTGTACTCGTGGCTTACACAAAGGGTTTTAGCTGCTTCAATCAGGTGAGTGCGCAAGGCATTTTGTTCTGTTGAGGAGAGCTGGTTTGAGAACAGTAAACGCTCCCCCAGTGCTGGTGTGTAAGGGATGGCAGAGACCAGTTTTGGATAATAGTCCAACCCAACCTGCTGCCAGGCATCTGACCAGGCCTGGTCAAACACAAATTCGCCGTAGTTGTTATGTTTCTCATAGAGTGGCAAGGCAGCGACCAAAACAGGCTGATGAGTTTGATCGCCACACTTGTTTTGGCTTGAAACCGTTTTGTAGAGAGCAATATGCTTTGGCAGCCAGCCAAACCGTTCAGAAGCACAACCATGCGCTTCCAAGGCGTGCAGGAATTCGTGGCGCATAAAAGGGTTATTGTCGTTTAAAAGTGCGTTCCACTGGGCAGTGGGAATCTCTGATATGTGCGGGTGTATCTTTAGTTCATAGGGCGAAGTGTGCATGGTGTCTCACGAAAGTTATCTCGGCTTAGGCTTGTGCTCGACCTGTTTATTTGAGCTAAGTTTGCCCGACCAATTTATTCGACTTAGGTTTACTCAGTCTAAGTGCGGCAACAGAACAGTGTAACCGTTTTAGAGCGGTTTGAAAGGGAAGCGATGAACGGGAGCCGTTAAGGTTGAGAATATGCGTTGCGAGTACCTGCTTAAAGTGCGCGTTCAATAGAAGTCTTTAAGCAGTATGTCTTCAAAGCTGTCCAGTAAAAAAAACTACCGGATTGCTTTTTTTGACGTTCAACGTGACTTCAGTGGCGGGTGTCGTCTGCAAACAGAGTGTATTGGTTGGGGTGGGTCAAAAGCTGTATTTCTGACTGCAGCGTTTCGGTGTGAAAAACTGACTCTCTCTCTGACATTAGCGACAAGGCTCTTGGGTTTTCGGCATCAAAAATCGACAAGTTGAGTTGCTGTGCGTTGAGTGTGTTGACAAACTTAGAGAGCGCCTGAATCAGCTGGCCATTTAAATCACGATTGCTCTGCTCAAGAATAACCTCTTGCTGATGATTGTCCTGCAGTTGGTTTACCCAGTTCATTTGCATATCTCGAATTCGGGTTGAATAGCCTTGAAGATTGCCCGTTTTTAAGGCGGCTTGATAGCCTGCGGTCAAGGTTTTAATGTCGTCAATAATCATCTCTGCAATCTGTACGGTCTGTTTTGCATCGTTTTTTAAAGAACGTTCTAAGTAAGGGTCTAAAAAATGCTCTAAAGGATGTTCTGAAGTGTGCTCTGTAAAACTCAAGCAGGTTTGCACGGTTCGGGGCATATTTAACAGGGACATGGAATTCTCCTTAAAGTCATCCGCGGTAAATCGTCATTTTTTTGACGGTTCAATGCAGGTTATGGCTGTTTTTAATTAAACTCATCCTGCTATATCAAACTATGTGCCAGTTTTAAGGTTTTTACTATAAGTTGTTGTTTTAAAGGTGGTAGGCAAAAGTGGTTGGATTTATTTTTAACGTGAAACACGTTTTTGACAGACCTCTTAAAACCACATCCAAGGTTTATGTCTACACAGTAGCGTATACTTTGCCTAAAAGTATTGAAGATATATTCAGGCATTTGAGAAGTGGCGTTTCGCCGCTAACGAGAGTCTGATTCAATCGAATAAAATCAAGGTATTTGTAAAAGATGTTGAAAACGTTATTTTTGACCAGCCGCCCACAGTTTTTACTGTTAAGTTTTTCAGTGGTGCTCTTAGGCTCCGCGATTGCTTTATATGATGGGGCTGATTGGTCAGGCGCGCTGTTTAGTTTGATCGTGGTGGGTGCGGTCTTATCCCACGCCGCTGTGAATATATTGAATGAGTACCAAGATTTTCAATCCGGTTTGGATGCCACCACCCAAAAAACTCCCTACAGCGGCGGCAGCGGCGCCTTACAAAATAATCCGTCGGCGGCACCTTGGGTGCTTAAGCTATTTTTTGTTACCCTGTCGGTGTTGGTGCTGTTAGGAGGCTACTTTATAGCGCTAAAAGGTTGGCAGCTTCTGCCCCTAGGCTTGGCCGGGCTCCTGGTGATTGTGACCTACACCTCAACTATTACGCGCCTGCCTTGGATCTGCTTGATCACACCGGGGGCGGCATTTGGTCCTCTGATGGTGTTGGGTACTTACTTTGTTTGGACAGGCACTTTTTCCAGTTTGGCGCTCATACTGTCGTTGGTACCTTTCTTTTTAGTGAACAATTTACTGCTTTTGAACCAAGTACCGGATTTACATGCCGATCGTGGTGTGGGTCGCTTTAACATTTTGATGAAGCTAGGAGTTGAAAAAAGCACGTTGATTTTCATTAGCTTTGGGCTCTTGGCGTTTCTCTGCTTACTGGCAGCACAACTGCTGTTTAAGTTGCCCGTACTGGTCTGGGCTGCTTTTTTAGGGTTGTTGCTGACTCTGCCTATGATGAAATTAGTTTTGCAATCTACCGAAAATGTCGATAAATTAATGCCTGCTTTAAAGTTGAATGTCATAATCAACCTCCTAACCCCCGTGTTGATCGCTTTTGGATTGCTCTGGGGTTGATTGTCAGTTTTATGTTTTATTGGTTGTTTTGGTGTTAATAAAAGATCGGCGCTGAGTTGTGGCTGTTCATTTTTGAATGTTCGTTTGAGTTTGTAAAGAGGAATATTTATGTCGTCCGAAACACCGTTTAAAACACTGATGGATTTTGTTGGCAACACGCCCTTAGTTAGGTTGCAACGTCTAGTTAATCCGCAAACCAACAGCGTAGTTTTGGTCAAGTTAGAAGGGAATAACCCTGCAGGCTCTGTGAAAGACAGACCCGCTTTGTATATGATTCAGCAAGCGGAGTTGCGGGGTGATATTATACCGGGCGACACTTTAATTGAGGCCACCAGTGGCAATACCGGAATTGCTTTAGCGATGGCCGCGGCCATGATGGGTTATAAAATGACGTTAATTATGCCCGACAATATGAGCATGGAACGCAAAGCTTCTATGGCCGCCTATGGTGCCAAGTTGATTGAGGTCACCAAAGAACAAGGGATGGAAGGCGCGCGTGATTTGGCGGATAAGATACACGCCGAAGGCCAAGGGTTTTTATTAAAACCATTTGCAAATCCAGACAATCCACATTATCACTACCAAACAACGGGCCCTGAAATTTGGCGAGATACTCGTGGGACTGTGACGCATTTTGTCAGCGCCATGGGCACCACCGGCACGATTATGGGTACGTCCATGTATTTAAAAGAGCAAAATTCAGAGATTCAAATCATTGGGGTGCAACCTGAAGAGGGGGCGGCGATTCCAGGCATACGTCGTTGGCCCGCTGAGTATTTACCTAAGATTTATGAATCAACTCGCGTCGACCGAATAATTGATATGGGGCAGGCACGTGCGGAAGAGACGATGCATGCGTTGGCCAGAGTAGAAGGCCTGTTTGGCGGCGTCTCCTCAGGAGGAGCTGTGGCCGCTGCCTTGCAAGTCGCATCAGAAGTTAATAATGCGGTCATCGTGACCATTATGTGCGATCGAGGTGATCGTTATCTTTCAACAGGCGTCTACGGGTAGGTTAAAATATGGCAAGAGAAATTGAAAGAAAGTTTTTAGTAAAAAATGAAGAATGGAAGGCTTTATCCTACAAGCAGACTTATTTTGTACAAGGCTACTTAAACGACATCTCTGACGCGAACGCCAAGAGCTCGGTACGGGTACGCATTGAGGGCGACAACGCCAATGTGAATATTAAAAGCTTAGAGATTGGGTTGAGCAGAGACGAGTATGAGTACAGAATTCCGTTGGAGGAAGGGCAGAAAATTTTGAAAAACTTAGCGGTCGGACCAGTGATTGAAAAGGTTCGCCATTTAGTAGATGTAGGCCAGCACGTTTGGGAAATAGATGAGTTTTTGGGCGCTAACCTAGGCTTAGTGGTTGCGGAAGTCGAGATGGATTCAGAAGATGAAGAAGTTGAAATCCCCAACTGGGCCGGCCAAGAAGTGACTAATATATCGAGATATTATAATGTAAGCCTGAGTAAGGTACCTTTCAGTTTATGGAGTGCAGATGAAAAAGTTTAATGGTTCTTTAACCCGGATGGCGCGTCTAGGGTTAATGGTTTCGAGCAGCGTCTTAGGAATGGTCAGTGTGGGCAGTGTGCACGCGAGTGCAACAGCCGGATTGCTGGATGTTTATCAAATGGCGTTAATGAATGACTCTGAGCTGGCCGCGGCTCAATTTCAGTATCAGGCAAACCAGCAAGGAATTACCACCGCTCGTGCCGCCTTATTACCTCAAGTAAAAGCAGATGGAGGTTACAACGTAGCAGACAGCACTGTAGACAGTGCCGACGTTAATACCAGAGTGCTCTCTTTAACCTTAAACCAGGCACTTTATTCTCATGATAGTTGGGCACGGTATGAACAGTCGAAATATAAGATGGAAGCGGCGGAATACACTTTCAAAACAGCGCAGCAGAAACTTATCCTGACGGTGACTGAAAGTTACTTTAATGTGCTGTTAGCAGAAGAAAATTTAAAGTTGTTTAAAGCCAAAGAAGAAGCGGACAAGAACCAGTTAGAACGAGCTGAAGCCTCTGCAGAAGTCGGGCTGGCGAGTCGTGTCGATGTCTTGCAAGCAAAATCAAGCTATGATTTATCAAAGTCCGATCGTATTAATGGGGAAAACAGCGTCGATCAAGCGTATGAAGCCTTAATGAAGCTAACGGGTGAGCCTTTAACGGCGTTAAAAGTATTGCCATCTTCATCCGATTTGCCTGTGGTGACGATGAACTTAGTTGAAGTAGAAGCCAAAGCCGAGAGCAATAACTTAAGTGTTAAAGAAGCGTCAGCGAACTTGCAAAGTGCTCAAAAAGAAATTGATGTCCAGAAAAGTGGTTATTGGCCAACAGTAGGCTTTGAGGCAAAATACACTGATGCAGCCTATTCCGGTTATAAAACAACGCCGCCGAATAATTTTCGTGACAGAGACACTACCTCATTTGGTGTGAATGCGACCTGGGCACTCTATTCGGGTGGTGCAACAGACTCTCAAGTCAGTGCCGCGCGTTTTCAATCCAATGCGGAACAGCAATCGTTAAGAAACTTTCGTGAAATGGCTCGATTGGACGCTAGAGTCCAAGTGAGAACCTTAAAGCGTGGTGAGGATTTAGTGGATGCGTTACGTGAAGCCGTGAAATCAAACGATGCCTTTTTAGAAGCCGCGGAAGAGGGGTATCGAGTGGGTCTGAAAAGTCTGCTAGAAGTGTTAACCGCGCGTACCAATCAATATAATGCACGTAATAACTTACTTGAAGCGATTCATGCGCAAGTACTTACTAATTTGAAGCTAGAATCGACTTTAGGCGATTTAACGGTTGACGATTTAATGGTATTTGATCGTTTACTGCAAGAGCCGGTTGCTATGGCTAAGCCAGAAGCGTAACGAATGGTTCCGAAACATAATTCAGAACACAGCTCAAAACATAATGGTTACATCCTAAAATATAACCGTTATGTTGCCCAGTATAATGCGTGGTTTTTTGAGTGATTAACTTGAAGCGGCGCAATTTTATTCAAGCAGGCCTGGTCACTTTACCGGGCCTGAGTTTTTTTGGCCTTTTTTCGAGCCTGTCTGGTTGTCAAGAGTCCTACAGTCGTCACCCCTCTATTCGAGTCGGCATTACCTCCCGACCCCGCATGCTAGACCCCCGCAAAGCCACTGATGCTTTGTCCAGTCGAGTTAACCGTCTGCTTTACCGTCAATTAATCGATTTTGATGAACAGTTCCAAGCGATTCCCGATTTAGCCCGCTGGCAACAGCTTACTCCGACGCACTATCGTTTTACTTTACAAGCTTCTTTGCCATTCCATCACGGCAACTCCTTAACGGCACACGATGTGGTCGCCACCTACCAAAGTGTTCTCGATCCAAGTTTGGGGTCGGCGCACCGTGGTTCTTTAAAGGGCATTCAAAAAATTGTTGCCGTGAATGAACAGCAGGTCGATTTTATACTCGATAAAGCTGATGCCTTGTTTGTAGGTCGTTTGGTGATCGGTATCTTGCCCAAAGAGCTGATTGACCAAAACCATGCCTTTCACGAGACGCCGATCGGTTCAGGGCCGTGTCAGTTTGTCTCTTTGTCAGAACAGAAACTGGTTTTACGACGTCT
>CAZVPH010000017.1:0-12647 GCA_964628125.1 uncultured Thiosulfatimonas sp.
AGAATCCATTTTCCGCTGGCGTCAATTTCTTGGACGGCTGTAAAGCCCTCCGGCGCTTGGTCGCCCAAACCGACGATGCGACCCCGTGATAAATACAGGTTGCTGACTTGGTCGAGGTTTTGGCTAGGGTCAATAATACGCCCGTTTAGAATGGCTAGTTTCATGATTTATCCTCCGCCACGTCCGTCTTATTGGTCATCGCCACAATAGCCTCTGCGGCCTCATCTTGCGCCGCCTCTGCCTGCTCTGTGGCGTGCAGTGCGGCTTCACGTTCTGCCTCTTGCTCGGCGCGGTGCTGTTTTAACTGGGCGGCGTTGCTCATAATGATGGACATAACCGCCATACGCACCGCGATGCCATAAGTGACCTGTTCTAAAATAACCGACTGCGGACCATCCGCAACCGCAGACGAGATCTCTACGCCACGATTGATCGGCCCTGGGTGCATCACAATGGCGTCGGGTTTGGCCAGAGCCAAACGCTCTTTGGTTAAGCCGTACAGTTTAAAAAACTCTTTTTCACTGGGAATCAAAGCGCTGGTCATGCGTTCATTTTGCAGGCGCACCATAATAATGACATCGACGTCTTTAATGCCCTCTTCCATATTGTGATAGACGTGAATGCCCAGTGCTTCCGGATTTTCTGGCATGAGCGTTTTGGGACCAACCACGCGGATCTCACGGGCCTCTAAAATGCTTAAGGCTTGAATTTGTGAGCGAACCACACGGCTGTGTAAAATATCGCCGACAATGGCAATTTTTAAATCAAAGACCGTGCCTTTGTGTTTACGAATCGTGAACATGTCCAGCATCGCTTGTGTGGGGTGGGCGTGTTGCCCATCTCCAGCGTTTAAAACGTGCACGTGCGGTGCGACGTGCTGGGAGAAAAATTGCGCGGCACCACTTTGGGCGTGACGAATGACAAACATATCGGTTTGCATCGCTTGCAGGTTCCACAAGGTGTCCAGTAAGGATTCGCCCTTTTTGGCGGCAGAGGTTTCGATGTCCAAACTTTCCACTTGAGCAGAGAGACGTTTTTCGGCAATCTCAAAGGTCGTTCGGGTGCGCGTGCTGGGCTCAAAAAAAAGATTCATAATGGATTTTCCACGCAGAATAGGGACTTTTTTGATTTCACGGGTGTTTGGATTGATAAAGGATTCAGCGGTGTCGAGTATTTCGACCAAATGGTGCTGTTTTAGACCTTCCAGCGTTAAAAAATGGTGCAGTTGCCCCAGCTCGTTAAGTTGGATGTTTGGGCCTGTCAGTCTGCTCATATTTCGTCCTCCTCCTGGTCTAGGACGGTGACGCGTAATGGGTCGGGTCCCGTGACTTTAATGGTTTGACGGCACTCCAACGTCATGCCAACGACATCGGCTTGAAAGGGCAGTTCTCGACAGCCTTTGCGGTCCAATAACGTGACAAGCGTGACGCTGGCGGGGCGGCCGTAATCAAAAATTTCATTTAACGCCGCCCGCGTGGTACGCCCGGTAAACAGCACGTCGTCGACCAAGATAATATGCTGATCATCGACCTCCCAAGGAATGTCCGACGCTTGAGTAGTGGGGTTTAAGCCAATTTTAGAGAAATCATCGCGATAAAAAGAGATGTCAATCACCCCTAAAGGGTCTGTAAGCGCTAATTTTTCATGCAGCGTTTGAGCGACCCATTCACCTCCGGTACGAATGCCAATCATCTTTGGCGATTCATTAAAAATGGCAAGAGCGTGCAGTTGCTCACAGATGCTATCAATCAAAGAGGGGACATCAATGTCGAGTTCAGTCATGTTTTTTCCAGGTTAAGCGGTGCGATTTTGGCGGTTTGAGTGAGGGTTTTGTCTATTTAACTTAATGAGTTTATTGTGCGTCCAGCCAGTTTTCTAAAATAATTTGCGCTGCGTGATCATCAATGTGTGTCTGTTTTAGATGCCGGCTTTCCGCTTCAATGGAGCTGAGTTGTTCTTGCATATAGAAAACAGGACAGTGATAACGACCACTTAACCGTTGACCAAACTTACGCGCCGGTTGAGTGAGCGCTTGTTCCGAACCATCAAGACGCATCGGCAATCCTACCACGATCGCCACAGGTTTCCAGCGGGCAAACAGTTTACTAAGATGCTCCCAATCGGGTTTGCCATCTTTGCTGTTGACAATGGCCTCTGGCGTGGCGGTTCGGGTAATGGTCTGCCCGACGGCGACACCGATGCGCCTCAGGCCAAAATCAAATCCCAGTAACACGCCTGAAAGTGCCGAACTGTGAGAGAGGGCTGGGGCGTCGGAGGCGGTCAATGTTTGGCTTTGTGAATCCTGTAGGTCGGCTGTTCGCTTAGGCATTACCGGCCTCTAACGTTAAAAATTCAGGAGAGATGCCTAAGGTGTTTAAAGCGACCTCCCACTTATCTTCAATGGGGGTCTCAAACAACAGCGACTGGTTGTAAGGGATGGTCAGCCAGCTATTGCTTTGCAACTCTTGCGCCAACTGCCCGGGTGTCCAGCCGGCAAATCCAAGACAGACTTGAAACTGTTTGGGGGTTTGGTTGTGGCTAAGCGCTTCAATAAAATCATCCGAAACAGTCATCGCCAGATCATCCGGCAACGCCATGGAGCTTTTCCAGTCGTGTGCGGGGTGGTGAAGAATAAAACCACGCTCCATGTCTACTGGCCCGCCGCGCAAGACAGGATCTTCTAGGAAATTACTGTCGGGGTGCGGGGGGAAATCAAAGTGCGTCAACAGATCTTCAACGGTTAAGGAGTGTGGCAGATTAATGACCAAGCCCATTGAGCCGTGTTCATTGTCTTCCACCATATAAATCACGGTTTTTTCAAACCAACTGTCGTCCAAAGACGGCATGGCGATTAAGAAATTATGTTCTAAAGAGGGTAATTGTTTCATAGCGAAAATTATAACAGTTTCGTACGTTTTTCCATGGCTTTTGTTTGCAGGATTTGGCCATGCTCGTCAATGCAGAGAACATATTCTAGACCCATGCGCTTGGCGAGTTGCAACCAGTGCATTGGCCCTGCGATCAACAGTGCGGTTGCGGCCGCATCCGCGGTGGTGGCGTCTGAGTACAAGACGGTGACCGAGGCAAAACCAGCGGCGGGATAGCCGGTGTTTGGGTTGATAATGTGTGAGTAGCGCTGACCCTGCCACTCAAAGTACCGCTGATAGGTGCCGGAAGTGACCAGGCTTTCACCCGCATTGAGTTGAATCGCTGCCGCCACTTGGTTCGCACTGCCTGAATGGATTGGGTTTTCAATGCCGACTGACCAGGCCTGGTTGTTTTTTAAACCCAGCGCTTTCATATCGCCACCAATGCTGACCAAAGCGCTTTTAATACCGGCGTTGGAAATAATGTCCAACGCCATATCAATGGCCAGCCCTTTGGCATTGCCCCCAAAATCGAGTTGCACTTGGTCATTCTGGCTGGTGAGCGTTAAGCCTTGAAAAGAGAGGTCTAACAAAGAAGGGCGCTGTTGGCGCCAACCTTGAACCACCTCGTCTGTGGGTGGCGGCCCTGTCCAGCGTTCTTTGTGAAACCCCCAAAGTTCGACCAGTTTGCCAATGCCTGGGTCGAATAGACCGTCCGTCGCACGAGTTAACGCTTGTGATTTAAGGATGAAGGTTTTGACGCTTAAAGGCACTTCAATCGGTTTGGACTCTGCGATGGCCTGATTGACCTTGCCAATAATGCCGCCTTTTTCCCAAGCGTGCCACTCGGTGTGAAAACGCATAAATTCCGTTTCAACTTGACGAATCGCCGCTTCTGCTTGCTGGCGGTCTGGATGATAGAGAGTTAAATCGACCAGCGTACCAAACACCACAATGGTCGCTTTGGTCGGTGGGGGCGATGGGTTGGAGCAGCCAGAGAGCGTAAATGACCCGAACAACAGGAGCAACATCGCCAGCCATCTGCCAAGTGAATCGCTGCAAACGATCCGCCGAGAGCGTGAATGAAAATGCTGAGCTTTGGATTGATTCTTTAGGGTGCTTGGCTTGCTTGGACTTTTTAGAGACATAGTGATTGGTTTCATTTTTTTACGTTGTTTGAAGCGGCAAAGTCGCGTCAGAAGTAAGCCAGCGCTGGGTTGCCCCTGAAGTAGAACACTTAAACTCGTACTGCTTAAAGCACGTCACTTTTAAATTCAGCGATTCAGTAAGGGTGACCACGCCTGAAAATAGGCAGGCCTGGTCATTTGCGCACTGGGCTGTCTGACGAATTTAAAGCGATTAGTTGCGTGATTTAAGCTCCGCTTCTAAGGCATTAAACAAATCGCCGGCAATGTTTAAGTTGAACTGCGTGTCGAGTTCTCGGATACAGGTTGGGCTGGTGACATTAATTTCGGTGATGTAATCGCCGATAACATCCAAACCGACAAAATAGAGCCCTTTGGCTTTTAAGGTCGGTTTAATCTGTTCGACAAGCCAACGTTCTCGATCGGTGATCGGCATACCCACTCCGGTGCCACCGGCGGCAATGTTGCCGCGCGTTTCACCTTTTGCGGGAATCCGTGCCAAGGTGTAATCGATGGGTTCGCCATTGATCAGTAAAACCCTTTTATCCCCGGCGGCAATCTCGGGTAAAAACGTTTGCGCCATAATATGGTGCTTGCCGTGGTCGGTCATGGTTTCAATGATCACGCTGATGTTCGGGTCGTCGTGTTTAACACGAAAGATCGACGCGCCGCCCATCGCATCCAGTGGCTTGAGAATCGTGTCTTGGTGGTCACTGATAAAGGCACGCAGTTTATCGGCATTGGCGGTGACAAGGGTCGGTGACATACAGTGCGGAAACCAGCTAGAGAACAGTTTTTCATTGGCATCGCGCAGACTCTGAGGCTTGTTCACCACCAAAACCCCTTCGGCTTCTGCCAGTTCTAATATGTGGGTGCTGTAGAGATAGTCATTGGTAAACGGCGGATCTTGACGGATCAGGATAATGTCTAAGCTGTTCAGTGCGAGCTCTTGAGTGGCGCCAAACCCAAAGTACTGCTCTGTTTTGGGTCTGTCCCACACTTTTAGATCGCGGGTAAGTGACCAGGCCTGCCCATTTTTGAGGTAGAGTTCTTCGGGCTGCATGTACACCAGTTGATGGCCGCGTCTTTGGGCTTCTAGCAACATCGCAAACGAACTGTCCTTGTGCGGTTTAATATTTTGGATGGGGTCCATCACTATGCCCACTTTTAGCATTTGTTATCCTTTTAAATAAACGTTTTAATCACGGTTTTAAAGACGTTAAATTCACGCTTAACCGTTGGTGTTTAGCGCTTAAGTATCACGCTTAACCAAAATGGCCATCAATGCGTTTTTTGATCAGCATCGGAATAAATAACCAACAGAACAATACAAATGCTGCAATCCACAGCAGTTGACCGGCGGCAATCCATAGAGCGTACTCACTGGGGGCGATAATGGGCAGTATGACACGGCTTAAGGTGGCTAAGACAATCAATACCAATAAAGCCGTGTGATATTTTGGCGGTCGATGGACGTTTCTGCCGGTGTGGCCGAGCGTGACACGCGTCATCATCGCTAAGGTGATTAAGCCCATGCCACCGATGGCCAGAGAGTGAACCGCTAACGCGTGGAACAGTGGGTTGACCGCGGCGATGACGTAAAACAAAAAACCAATCTGGATAAAAATTAACCCCAAGTAGAGGCTCCATAACATCGGTTTTTTCCAAATCCCGGGGGTGTACCAGTTAAAGAGACGGACGTTGCCCACGACAAACAGGGCGAAGGCGAACAGAGCGCTGATCGGAGCCTTGTCTAAAAAAACCTCGGACAGGGTGAACAGTAAAAATAGCCACAAACTGCTGTGGTCTATCCATTTAGGATTTGCTAAAGAGACCTCTTCACGAACCCCTTTTTCGATAAAGAAGGGGATGACTCTGCGCCCCATTGTTAAAATCAGCGCTAGAATCACAAAAAAACCACCGGTATTTCCCCAAGTGATACCGTGCTCTACCCAGCCAAACAGACCTAAATAAAAGAGTGCATTTAATCCCATCATAAGGATAATTTTGGCGAGCAGCCCCCCTTGGTTCCATTGTTTGGCTCGGAAAACCGGCAAGGCAAAGGCGATGGCAAAATAGAGGTTAAACAGAAGGTCGAACAGGGCGCTGGTGAGTTGGATTTCAAAAGTGAATCCAGGCAAAAGGGCGGGTAGAAACCAGCCGAGCCGTCCCGCCAGCCAGAGTAAAAAAAGAATCGCTAAAGGACGACCCGATGGCGTGTCAACGCCGGTCCAATTTTTAACGGCGGTTAACAAAAAACCGGTCGCCACGGCAAGCGTAAACCCAAAAATCATCTCATGCGTGTGCCACTGCATGACAGTGAGGTTTTGGATGGGCAAGCTTATCTGGCCTTGCAACAGCAGAAACCAAACGAACATGCTGGCGATGGCGAAAAGACCGGCGCCTAAAAAGAAAGGGCGAAACCCAAGGTTAAACAGTGAAAAGTCAGCGGGGACTTTTTTGTGTGAATCTAAATTAAGAACAGACATTAGCTTTCTCCAAGTCAACAGAATCTAATTTCATGTGTGATCGCTGAGTGTACTTTTTAATAGGCACTTAGCGGTCACCCTGTATTCACACTCCATCCCTAGCCCGCCCAGCTTGGTGTTGGATGGCACCCCTCGATTTTAACAAAACATAAGTTTAACAAGACGTAAGCAAACGGGTTTGAGTCTCAAACCGTTTAAATATCCGCTAGGTCGGTCAACGCATTTTTTGACACGGCAATCTCACGGGCGGCCGCCAATAACGCCAAACGTGCAATCACGCCGTAAGCGTAAAAACGGTTTGGACTGGCGTCCGGGTTTTGAGTGTCATCGGGCAAGGCACAGGACTCTTCAAACGACAGAGGTTCAAAGTGCATCCCCGGTGAGTTCAGGTTGTCGGTGGCTTTTTTACCAGTGTGAATCCGGTAGAAACCGCCCACGACTTGACTGCCGATCATGTAAACCACCGGTTCCGCCACGGCGCCATTCACGGTTTCGTAAGTGTAAACTCCTTCTTGAACCAGCATCTGTTCAACATGCAGCCCCTCTTTAACGGAGGCCATGGTATTGCGCTGTTTACGGTTTAGGTTGAGGATATCGTCGGCGCTGTTTACCGACATAATGGCCATGCCGTAGGTGCCACTGTCGGATTTAACAATGACGAAAGGCTTGCAATCAAGGTTGTGCGTTTCGTAGTACTCTTTGGTCTCATTGAGCACACGATTGACTGTGTCGGCCAAACATTCAAAACCGGTTCGATCTTTGAAATTAATCGGGCCACAAGCAATCGAAGTTGGCGTAATCAGCCATTGGTCAATGTCGATTAGCTTTGCAAACGCTTCAGTGACATCGGAGTAATGATTAAAGTGCTGGGTTTTATAACGGTTTGACCAGCCCAAATCCATCGGGGGTAATAAAGTCTGCTCAATGCCTTCTAAGATTGACGGGCGACCGCCTGACAGATCATTATTTAACAGCACCGCACACGGAAAAAACTCATCCACGCCGACGCGATCGCCTTTACGAATCAAAGGTTTCAGCGTTAATGCGTTGCCGGAAGGCAGCTCAACCAGTAAAGGGGCATCCAAATCTGGAATCAGTGAACCTATGTGAACTTCATAACCTGCGCTCTCAATAATGGTTTGCAAGGTAAATAGATTTTCAAGGTAATAGAGATTGCGTGTGTGGCTTTCAGGAATAATTAAGACACCATCTGCAATCGGACAGGCCTGGGTCACTGCGGTTTGCGCGGCGTGTACCGCCAGCGAGCGCAGATCTGGATGGAGATTGTTAAAACCTGCCGGAAATAAGTTGGTGTCAACCGGCGCAAGCTTGTACCCCGCGTTTCTTAAGTCGACCGAGCAATAAAAAGGCGCAGGGGTGTTTTTAAACTGCTTACGAAACCAGATCTCAATCTCTGCTCTATGGTCTAGCAGGTGTTTTTCCAGTTTGAGAAGCGGGCCTTTTAAAGCGGTTTGTAGGTGCGGAACTTGATTGGTTGACGACATAGGGTTCACTTTTTTGAGTTTGGGGCAACCAGTCTATTATGGCTGGATTGAAGCGGGGGCGACTAAAAAATATAAATTGCATTATACCGTTATTGGCGAGGTAATTACATTGAGCTTAAAAGAATTTACGATTAAACATCTGGTTTTTAAAGATCAAGTGAGGGCGATGTCATGGACGTCACTACGCAGTTTTTGCCTTGGTGTTTCGCTTTATAAAGGGCTTTATCGGCTCTTGAGAGCCAGTCATCAACCGGTTCACCGGCCTGGTATTGAGCGACACCAAGACTGATGGTTTGATTGATTTGATGCGGAAAACTAAGGCTTGAGACCCCGTGACGAACTTTTTCAGCAAGCTGTTCCGCTTCATTCAGGTTGGTGTTGGGGCAGATTAAAACAAACTCTTCGCCCCCCCAACGACCAAATGTATCGGCTTCGCGAATGCTGAGTTGAGTCCATCTCGTTGCGATCTTCAGTATCTCGTCGCCGACTAAGTGGCCGTAGGTATCATTGATCCTTTTGAAGTCGTCTAGATCAATGATAATCAGGCTAAGGGGCGTCTGGTAGCGATTGGTTCTCGCGACTTCTTGAGTAATAACACGGTCGGTATATTTGCGGTTATAACTTCCGGTGAGATGATCCGTTTCGGAGAGTTTTTCTAAGGCTTTATTGGAATCGGTTAACTGGGTTGTCGCATCAGAAAGACGTCTGTTGACAGAGGTTAAGCGTCGAGTATAGAGACTGACAATAATAATGAGGATACTGACCGGCAGAAATATGTAAGCCATGGTTTTCCACTCAAGTTCTTTTTTATAAGTGACTTGCAGCCAAGGCTCGGCGAGCTTATTTTTTGTGTCTGCGTTCATGGCATCTAAGTTTTTTTGAATAATGCTGTGTAATTCAGGCCAGTCTTTCCGAATCGCCATCGCAATGTCGGCTCTAAAAGGGGTTTCTCCGCTGATTTGGACGCTGGTTAAGTTGTGCGTGGCAATGGCGTGGCTGATGACCGCAATGGTGTCAATATAAGCGTAGGCTTTGCCTTGAGCGACCGCTTCTAACCCTTTTTTTGCGGTGTCAACCAGGAGCAGTTCGATATTAGGATAGTGTTTCGACATGCTCTCTTTGGAGGCGTAATCTCTCACCACCGCGACGACTTTGGTTTTAAGGCGGCTCATACCATCAATGTACGCTTCGCCTTTTTGAGTTGCGATCACCATCGGAAAGGTTAAGTACGGACGAGTGTAGTGGGTGTAGGTTTGACGTTCAGGTGTGTTGATGACGGCTGAGTACATATCCAGCTCGCCGGACTTCATTTTCTCAACGGCCGTAGGCCAGTCAAGACCCGTGGCGGGTTGAAACACAATGCCGGTTTTTCGAGAAAGATAGTTAAGATAACCGGCGGCTATGCCGGTCAATTTATTGTCCTTATTGGTAAATTCAAGCGGCGCCCAATCGGTGTCCACCGCCACCTTTACCACAGGGTGTTCTTTAATCCACTTCTGTTCGGCCTCGGTGTAGTGCACATTGGCTTTTTGTGGATGAAATATCCCCTCTTCAATAGGGCGGCGTTTATCAATGAGACCGTGTTTCTTAAAAAGATTTTGAATGAAACTAAGCCGACCTTTGTCGAGGGTGCCAATGGGAATCGACTTGGCCATGATCGCTTCTTCAATGACATCCGCTTCGTACAGAAGGTGTTCCAATGTTTTTTGGGTGCCAAGTTGGCTATGAATGTACTGCGCCAGCTCCAGTTTGTGCTCTAAAGCGTACTGCCAACCTTTAATTGTCGCTTGTTTAAAGCGTTCGACCCGGTCAGGGTGATGCGTGGCTTCATCTTGATGGGTAAACAGAATGTCGCCATAAAAATCGACCCCAAAATTGACGGGGCGAAAGATGTTGAGTTCATAGCCCTGTTTCAGCAGATCATAAGGTTCGTTAGAAAGGTAGCCCGGGCGAACTAAGGTTTCACCGTCTATCAAAGAGTCAGCGGCATTTTTGACGAAGCCACGATCTAAGCGAGGCTTTACCCCTAACTCTTCAAGCATGGCAAGCAGGGGCAGGCCGTCCGCGTCCTTCTGGTAAAACTGGATGCGTTTTCCGTTCAGCTTGTAAGGGGTGTCTATGCCACTGGATTTTAAGCTAATGAAAACTTGTGGCGAGTGTTGCAAAATTGGAGCGACGATGACAATCGGCTCTTTGCGGGCTTGGTAGAGCAGTAAAACACTGTCAGAGACCCCGTATTGAGCTTTGCCATCGATCACTTGCTGAATATTGTTCTGATGTGGATCACGTTGTTTGATCTCAACATCTAAACCTTGCGCCTGATAAAAGCCTTTCAATTTGGCTGCATAGTACCCCGCAAATTGAAATTGATGCGTCCATTTTAGTTGCAAGGTGACTTTTTCAAGATCCGCAGTGGTCGGGCGCGCGTCGTCAGCAGAAACCGTTTGCCATGTGCCCAATAAGCACAAAAAAATGAACAGTAATTTAAAGGTGGATTTCAGTCGCATTAAAAACATAGTTTTGCTGAATAAGAAAAGACTAATCATAGCAGTTTGCGGGGGGGGGTAAAAATTAAACCGGAACGAAAATTAGCCCAGAGGCTGTGGGCTTTATCCTTAAAACATGCATGGTTTTTGCTTTAAAAATCGCCCCACATCAGTTGTAAGCCTGCCAAAATAGCCGGGCCAGCGGTCTCGGTACGTAATACCCTAGGGCCAAGTTGTATCGGAGTTAACCCTCGCTCAGTCGCCAGAGTGACCTCCTGTTGACTCAAACCCCCTTCGGGGCCGACTAGAAGATAGATGGGGATGCCCTTTTCAGGTGGTTGGACGCTGCGCAAACTGTCGGGCGCATAAGGGTCGAGCACTAAGCCAAAGACCTTAGAGTGGTCGGTGGATTCTAACCAGGCCTGGTAGGTTAGAATGGGCAGAACTTTAGGGACGACAGTGCGACCGCTCTGTTCACAAGCGTTAATCACAATGCTCTGCCACTGTTGACGGCGTTTTTCTAGCTTATCGCCTTCCAGTTTGACGGCCGAATGCTCCGTAAAAATGGGTTGAATTGCGGTCACACCCAGTTCTACCGATTTTTGAATAGAGGTCTCCATTCGGTCGCCCTTAGAGATCGCTTGCACTAAAACGCTGTTCAGGGGCGACTCACAGTTGGTGTGTGTGACGGACACGATGTGAACCTCGGCGGTTCTGCGGCCGGTGACGAGAAGCGTGCCCGTCGCCAGCTGGCCTTGGCCATTAAAGAGTTCAAGTGTGGACCGATCTTTAAGACGCAAGACGGTGAGCGCATAGTGCGCCTGCTCTTTGGGCAACGCAATGGTTTGACCCGTTTGGCAGTCGCTTTCTAAAAATAGACGGGTGACACGCATAGAGAGTTCCTTGATTGAACGGAATGAGGTGTGGCGGGATCGATGTTGGTAAGGTTAACGAATCAAATATCCATCAGGGTATAGATCCACATCCACTTGTAAACAGACGAATCCATAACCCTGCATTCGCGCTACTTAAACGTTAAAGATTGAGTAATTCCTAACGTTGGTTCAATGCTGTTCATACTGTAAAAGTGCAAGCCGGGTGCACCGGCATCGAGTAAGCGTTGTGATAGCTCTAAAACCACATCTTTACCAAAGGCCAGCAAGCTCTCTTTGTCGTCTTCAAAACTTTCCAAGCGGCACTTTAACCAACGCGGTACCTCGGCGCCACACCCTTGCGAAAATCGAACCAGGTTTTCATAGTTGGTGATCGGCATAATGCCAGGAATAATCGGCAGATCGATGCCATGACGCTCACAGTTATCAATAAAGTAGCGGTAACTGTCGAAGTTAAAAAAGTATTGAGTGATTGCAGAGTCTGCGCCTTGATCTACTTTATGCTTGAACCATTTCATGCCAATGTCACAGTTACGGGCTTGAGGATGGGTCTCGGGATAGGCAGCGACGTCAAGGTGAAATTGATCGCCACGCGTCTCTTTAATAAACTTGACCAAGTCACTGGCGTACTTAAATTCGCCAGGGTCCATCATGCCTGAAGGCAGGTCGCCGCGCAGGGCAACAATGCGTTTGATGCCCATTTCAGCATAGGTGTCGAGTAATTCGTTAACGCTCTCTTTACAAGCGCCTATGCAGGTCAAGTGCGGTGCCGCGGGGTGTGGTGTCTGTTCTTGAATGTAGCGAACCGTTTCCAATGTTTTTGCCTGAGTGGTACCCCCCGCGCCGTAAGTAACAGACATGTATTCTGGTTTAAGAGGCCCCAACGCTTCGATAACCGATTTCAGTTTGTCCATGCCGACATCGGTTCTTGGCGGAAAGAATTCTAAACTGATTTGTTGGGCGTGTTTTTGTTGTGATTTCATTTTTTATGTCTCGCTTTACCAATGTTTACAAACCAGCGTCTGAACGCAATACCGCTGCTTTATCGGTTTTTTCCCACGTGAAGTCCGGTAATTCTCGTCCAAAGTGGCCGTAAGCGGCTGTCTGTAGGTAGATAGGGCGATAGAGGTCGAGCATGGCAATTAGGCCTTTAGGGCGTAAATCAAAGTGTTCGCGCACTAAGCGCTCAATTAGGTCGAGCGCGACT
Organism: uncultured Thiosulfatimonas sp.; assembly: GCA_964628125.1. Lineage (GTDB taxonomy): Bacteria > Pseudomonadota > Gammaproteobacteria > Thiomicrospirales > Thiomicrospiraceae > Thiomicrorhabdus. The sequence continues at coordinate 12,593 of CAZVPH010000017.1, forward strand.
TTTTCGGTGCCGAAAGTTTCTAGGCTGATCGAGGTTGGCTCGGCAACGCCAATGG
>CAZVPH010000018.1:0-12232 GCA_964628125.1 uncultured Thiosulfatimonas sp.
ACCCGACCAGCTCATCTCTTTGGACAGTTCTGCGGAAGCCTTGAGAACCGAGTTGGACATTGAGGGGTTAACCTGGCAAGCGCCCTACCTTTACGCCATCGGTTCCCACAGCGTAAAACGTGCAAAACTCAAGTCAAAACACTCCGAACAGAAAAGTTTAAAACGTCTGCCAACCGTCACTCGAGAGCCCGCTCGTCACCAGCTGTTTCGCATTCAACTGGACGCAGAGCACAAAGTGGTTGCGGTAGAGGCACTTTCGCTGGCCAATTTGTTGCAAGCTCATGAAACTTTAGGACTCTTTACCGCGATTCCCAGCAAAGAAAATGGCGTAGACATTGAGGGCTTGACGATCGACGCCAAAGGCCGGCTGTTAGTGGGATTTAGAGGGCCGGTTTTGCGGGGCAATATCGTCACCGTTTTACAGTTAACTTTGGCTAAAAAAGCCTTTAAAGTCAAATCGGTTAAAACGCGTCACCTACCGTTAGAAGGCCGTGGCGTGAGAGGCCTAAGTCGGATAACCTCTATGGATCCAAAGAGCATTGACGTCGATGGTTCACCGAGGTTTTTAGTGTTAGCAGGCGCGGTGGGCGACCAGCCCTTGAGTTACCAGGTGTATAGCTGGAATGGTGAGACGGTTTTATTCGAAAAACAGGTGGATCAACTGGGTGCAATAAAGCCTAAGCCATCGGCCGTCTCTTTGCACCATCTATGCGACCTGCCAGCGACGCTCGGCAAACCCGAGGGCATAGCATTTTTACAGCAGACAGCGACTGAAATTGAGTTTGTAGTGGTTCAAGACGGCGTCAAAAATGGTCAGCCAACGGTGTTTCGCTGCCCTTTTAATTAAGGCTTTTGTGAAACGCTCGGTTTGATTTTTGAGACCCACGTTTAAGTTAAATTTTTAAACCGGCTTTAAAAGGTGGCGATTAAGTTGGTCAGCTTCTTTTTCCAAGAAGCTGACAGCGCGGGATGCTGCACAACTAGCTTCAAATCTTCACGCTCTTTGGCCGTGGCGTGAAACTGTTGTGCCAGAAACAGCTCTTGCACGGTTATTTTAATCAAGGAGTTTTTCTCCAAGCCATTTCGCACCGAATCATCTTGTGCCTCTTCACCCGCTTCGGATTCGGTATTGCGGGTTAGCCAAGTGACTGGCTGACCTTTTTCTAACGCTCCAGTGGCCAAAACACGGCAGTAAAAACCAACACGACCACTTTCAGAATAGGCTTTTAGAAAACCTGTCGACGTCCAATCGGAGCCGTAACGTGGGTCGCTGACGTGTTGACCTAACTTCCAACAGGGCGAACGCGATTGAGAAACCTCTAACAACACGGTTCCAATTTGCAGACGATCGCCCAGACAGATCTCGGTTTCATCCACCCCAGAAAGGGTTAAATTCTCACCTAAAAACCCAAAGGGCTGGTCGATATTAAACAGCGCATAATTACTTTCGGGCATGACAAAAACGGCTTTGTCTTCGCCGCCATGGTTTTTGGTATCGGCTTGTTCATCGCCGGCAAGCCCAAGCAAGCCGACATCAACACGACCTGATACGGCCAACTTGTGAATGGCGCTGGGCGTGCCATCACGCCAAGGCTGTATCTGAACTTTACCCACATTGACTGAAACGACTTTCATAAAGTAACACTCTCTTTATCTATTTAAGTTCTGCAGCGTGACCGACAAAGCAGGTCTGGCAGGCGAGATTAACGGCGTTGACGCGCTTTACAATACATCCATAAGGCTTTCGTAAAGAATAAACACACCCATTAGGATCAAGAACACCGCAAAGCCTTGTTTTAAGTGCTCTTGATTGACTTTACTGCTCAATTTATGCCCCAACCAACTGCCCAATACACCTATGACCGAAAATATTCCAATAATCGTCCAATCAATGGACAGTTCCAACGCTTCTAACACGCTTAAATAACCGATGAACCCGGCAAAAGATTTAATGGCAATAATAACCAAACTGGTGCCCACTGCCAGTCGCATCGATAAGCCGCCTAACAAAACTAAAGCGGGGATAATTAAAAAGCCTCCGCCCACGCCTACCAGACCGGTGATCGCGCCTACCAAAAAACCGTCGATGGCAATTTTCACCATCGCACGCTCGGCAATTTCATCGCTCGGTTCTTGTAATTTTACGGGCTTAAACATTAAATAAGAGGCGATTAAAAGCAACGCAGCAAACACCAGCATTTGGACGGCATCACTGACGAAATGCGCCGCGCCCGCACCCGCGCCCGCGCCTAACATTCCAGGCACCCCGAATACCACTACGGTGCGCCAGTTAACTAACTTTTGTTGCGCATAAGGCACCATCGCGAAGAGGCTAATAATGCCGACGATCATTAAAGATCCGGCAATAGCCACTTTGGTTTCTTGCCCCACCAGATAGGTTAAGACCGGAACCGTTAAAATAGAACCTCCCGATCCTAGCAACCCCAATGTAATGCCGATCAGTAACGCGCCAATCCAAGCTAAAACCATCTTGCCTTCCCTATTAGTGTGTTGTTTTGTGTCATGAACTGCTGTTTAAAGACCGCAGAAAGAAAAAGTCGTAAAACGCTGGTTACAATTACTCAAACCATACTCATTCTAAACCATCTTACTTTCTTTTTAGAAAAACGCCGCTTTCAATGTGTTGAGTATACGGAAATTGATCAAATAAAGCTGACTCAATGATTTCATGCGTCTTTTCTATTTCGATGAGGTCGGTTGCCAAGCTTTCTGGGTTGCAGGAGATGTAAATAATCCGGTCAAATTCCGCCACCATTTTACGGGTTAAATCATCCAAGCCAGAACGCGGTGGATCGACAAAAATAGTCTTAAAGTCATACGCGGTCAAATCGATCTCTTTTAATCGTGTAAACGTTCGTCCTTGCAACGCTTGTGAAATCTCTTCCGCGGCCATTTTAACCACGGTTACATTAGCCACGCGGTTGGCCGCAATATTAAACAGAGCCGATTTAACCGAGGTTCTGGATATTTCAGTGGCCAATACACGGCGATAACACTCTGACAATGCAATCGAGAAGTTGCCATTGCCGCAGTAGAGCTCGATTAAATCGCCTTCTGCGTCTTGCGAGACTTTACGCGCCCAGTGCAACATTTTCTGCGCCACTCCGGCATTGGGCTGGGTAAAGGAGTTTTCGACCTGTTGATAAGTGAAGCTTTTACCGTCAACTTGCAAGGTTTCGACGACGTAATCTTTATCTAACAGAACTTTTTGTTTTCGAGCCCGACCTATAAGGTGTGTGATGGGCAGACGGGCTTTTAAACGCTTGGCAGATTCTAACCAGGCCTGGTCATTTTCAATGCTGCGTCGATAAATCAGGGTCACTAACATCTCGCCACTTAAGGTGGCGAGAAAGTCGATCTCAAACAGCTGTTGACGCAATGACTCATCGGCGACGATCTCTGCCATCAAGGCGGGCATCAGCTCTCCAATCGATTCAATTGCCATCGGACACTGCTTAATCTTCACTCTCTCTTTGGTGATTTGGTCAAACATTATATAGTCTGACTCCTCGCCCTCGTGCCAAATAAAAAACTCGGCTCTGGCGCGGTAGTGCTGAGGCGTGGATTCAAAAATGGTCAACTCTTTTAACGATGGCACAAGAGTTTGTAAACGGCGTTGCTTCTCATCTAGCTGAGCTTGATATTGTTCGGGAAAAACTTGGCAGAGCATGAAATTAAATCCTTCACCGGATTAAGGTCTTTGGTGTAAACGTTTTAGGCGTTAAGTGACGTCGCCAATTATATTTGGGTTTACGCTGTGAAAAGAAGCGGCCACTTACACGACCGCCTTAAATTAAAATTATTATACTTGATTAAGTAACCCTATTTAGTTCGATAGGGCCGTATTCTCTTGCTGATTTCTAAACAATATTTTTGTCATCTAGCAAGCCAATCTTCTCGATTTCCCCTCGGATCTTAAACCATAAAAACGTGAATTATTTGCCACAAAACCTGCCCTAAAAAAGCACTTAATACTTAGATGCCGAACATCTTGTGCGTTAAATTACTCAGCCACCCTCAAAACCTCTTCACGAAAGCGTATCATGGCAGGTTGATCCAGAGACATTTGCTCGTATACTAACCAAGCAATTGGAAATGTTTTTTTTGAAATTTACTCCCAGCTCTTGTTGCTTACTTCTTGCAACCTATCTTTACTGTTTAAGGTCTTAAAACACTTATGTCACAAAAAGCTTTTTTGATTATTGAAGACCAAAAATCAATGGCCTTATTGATGCAAAGCGAGCTTGCTTGTTTAACCACACTGCCGATTCATGTTTGCCACTCACTCGCGGAAGCCCGTGCACTGCTTGCGACCGGTATCAACATTACGGTCTGTTTGAGCGATTTGAATCTTCCCGACGCCCCCAAAGGCGAAGCGATTGAACTCTTGCTCAGCCAGCACATTACCACCATCGTGGTCACGGCCAGCTACAACGATAAAACTCGACAAGCCCTGTTTAAACGCAAAGTCGCAGACTATGTTCTAAAAGACGGGCTCTCGTCAATCCGTTATGCCGTTGAGACCGCTTACACCATTCACAAAAACCGTCAAAGACATGTCTGGCTTTTAAGCTCAAATACAAGCTCCAAATCAAGCTCTCGCCTACTGGGAATGTTGCGCATCCATCACTTTCAAGTCTCACTTTTTGAAAACAATCAAGAATTGTTGGCTTGTTTGAAAACACAAACCCCGGTTTTAATCATTTTAGACGCCTCAAAAAACTTTGCCAGCGACCAGTTTTACACGTTTGTGAACAAAGTCCGTTCCGAATACTCACAAAACCAACTGCCGATGATATCGTGCGCCCCCAGTGAAAACATTGCCGACGCCATTAAAATGATGAAATACGGTGTAAACGATTTTTACAACACCGCATTTACCGCTGAAGAGTTTCACGTTCGGGTGCAGCAGAACATCAAACAAGCTGAAACTTTTCTCGAAATCGAGCGCATTTCACAAACAGATGCCTTGACGGGAATTTTTAACCGTGGTCACTTTTTCACCGCCGGGAAAGCGCTGTTTGAAAAACTTAAGACGTCTCAAAAATACTTTTTTACCGTGATGGCGGATATCGACCACTTTAAAGAGGTGAATGACCTTCACGGCCACCAAAAAGGCGACGACGCCATTATTTATGCCGCCCAACAAACCGAACGTATTTTTTCGAATCACCTCGTGGGCCGATTTGGCGGTGAAGAATTTTGTATTTTAGGCGAGGCAGAGGATGCCTCCAGCATTGAGGCGCTGTGCGAATCCCTGAGAGCGACCATTGAAGGGAGTACCCTAAACATCACGGGCGTTGCGTTTACTTTAAGCATTGGTTTAACCTTTTCAGGAAACAGCCTGGAAGAGGCGATCTCCAAGGCCGATAAAGCACTTTATCGCGCCAAAGAATCCGGGCGCAACAAGATCGTTGTCGAATTTTAACCACCGACGGCCCCAGTTTTATTGTCGTTTCCTTAAGAACCACGCTCCTCTTTTAGTCATTCTTAACATGCAAGACACCCTTGTTTAAATATTGCCGTGAAACTTTTCAATGTTGTTTTCCCTGCCTTTTAAGAGCATTTCAGCCTCCCGTTTCTTTGCCCTTTTCGCCTAAAACTCGGGTAAAATAGTGCGCTAATAAATCAACATGACGAAATACCCATGACATTACGCGCACAACGTTTAGCCTCTCTAAAATCCCTACTAAAAGAACGGGTTATCATTCTTGATGGTGCCATGGGAACGATGATTCAGGATAAAAACCTGACCGAAGAAGAGTTCCGTGGTGAACGTTTTGCCGATTTTCATCGGGACATCAAAGGCAATAACGACATTTTGGTCATCTCACAGCCAGAGATTATTCGCGACATCCATCTCGCATTTTTACGCGAGGGGGCCGATCTACTTGAGACCAACTCGTTTAACGCCACCACCATCGCCCAAACCGATTACGACATGCAGGACTATGTCTACGACATCAACCTACAGTCCGCCATCGTCGCCCGTCAAGCCTGTGACATGGTCGAAGCAGAAGATGGTAAACCTCGCTTTGTCGCCGGTGTTTTAGGCCCTACAAATCGAACCGCCTCCATTTCACCTGACGTTAATGACCCGGGCTTTCGTAACACCTCGTTTGATGAATTGGTTGTGGCTTTTAAGCAAGCGACCCACGCTTTATTAGAAGGCGGATCAGACGTGATATTGATCGAAACCGTCTTCGATACCTTAAATGCGAAAGCCGCTATTTTTGCCGTCAAAGAGGTGGAAGAAGAGCTCGGCTTTGAAGTACCGATCATGATCTCCGGCACCATCACCGACGCCTCTGGCCGTACTCTTTCTGGCCAAACCACCGAAGGGTTTTACAATGCCATCGCCCATGCCGAGCCCCTCTCTGTAGGGTTGAACTGTGCGCTAGGGCCACAAGAGTTGCGTCCCTATGTTGAAGAGCTGAGCCGTGTCTGTGAAACCTACGTCTCCGTTCACCCGAACGCCGGCTTGCCAAACGAATTTGGTGGCTACGACGAAACCCCCGAAGAGATGGCCGATGAGATCGCCGTTTGGGCCAGCCGTGGTTGGATCAACATTATCGGTGGCTGTTGTGGCACAACCCCCGCGCACATCGCTGCAATGTCTCAAGCCGCTTTAAGACATCCCCGTCGCCCGCTGCCCACCATTAAACCTGCTTGTCGTCTCTCAGGGTTAGAGCCTCTAAACATTGATGACCGGTCACTGTTCGTCAACGTCGGTGAACGTAACAACGTCACCGGTTCCGCCAAATTTAAACGTTTAATCATTGAGAACAACTTTGAAGAAGCGATTGATATTGCGATCCGCCAAGTGCAAGAAGGCGCGCAAATTATTGACGTCAATATGGATGAAGGGATGCTTGATTCTGTAGCGTCCATGACCCGTTTTCTAAAATTACTGGCGTCAGAGCCGGAGGCGTCGCGTGTGCCGATCATGATTGACTCCTCTAAATGGGAAGTCATCGAAGCCGGTTTAAAATGCATTCAAGGCAAAGGCGTGGTCAACTCCATCTCGCTAAAAGAGGGCGAGGAAGCCTTTATTTACCATGCAAAACTCGTCAAAAAATATGGTGCCGCGACCATTGTGATGGCGTTTGACGAAGACGGCCAAGCCGATACGCTCGCGCGTAAAATTGAGATCTGCCAACGCTCTTACGATGTCCTCACTCAAAAAGTTGGCTTTTTACCACAAGACATTATTTTCGATCCAAACATCTTTGCGGTGGCGACCGGGATTGAAGAGCACAACAACTACGGCCTAGACTTTATTAATGCCGTCACCTGGATTAAAGCCAATCTCCCGCACGCTAAAATCTCAGGCGGCGTCTCGAACGTCTCTTTCTCTTTCCGTGGCAATAACCCGGTACGTGAAGCGATTCATTCCGTCTTTCTCTATTACGCCATTAAAGAGGGAATGGACATGGGAATCGTCAACGCCGGTCAAATGGCGATCTACGACGACCTTCCCCTCAACCTTCGCACGGCAGTTGAAGACGTTATTTTCAATAAAGACCCCGAAGCCGGTGAGCGCCTGCTGGACATCGCATCGAGTTTTTTAGGCGACGGCTCCAGCGCCAGCAAAGAAGCCGACCTCTCCTGGCGTGAGGCATCGGTCGAAAAACGCATCGAACACGCGTTGGTGCGCGGAGTGACCGACTTTATTGAAGCGGACACCGAAGAAGCACGCCAGCAGCTCGGCGCACCGATTAATGTCATCGAAGGTCCTTTGATGGCCGGAATGAACGTGGTCGGCGACCTGTTTGGTGCGGGTAAAATGTTCCTGCCTCAAGTGGTTAAATCGGCACGTGTCATGAAGCGCGCGGTGGCTTACCTTGACCCCTTCCTGGCCGCAGAAAAATGCACGGGGCAAGCGCGCGGGAAAATTGTGATGGCGACCGTCAAAGGCGACGTCCATGACATTGGTAAAAACATTGTCGGCGTGGTCTTGCAATGTAATAACTTTGATGTCATCGACTTGGGCGTCATGGTTCCGGCCGAAAAAATACTCGACACCGCCATTGCCGAAAACGCCAACGTCATCGGACTCTCTGGCCTGATCACGCCGTCACTGGAAGAGATGGTCAATGTCGCCAAGCTCATGAAAGAGCGTGGCATGAACTTACCACTTTTGATTGGCGGAGCAACTACCTCGAAAGCGCACACAGCGGTTAAAATTGAGCCGCAATACGATTTTCCAGTAGTCTATGTTAAAGACGCTTCGCGTGCGGTTGGCGTCACCCAAAGTTTGATCTCCAATGAACTTAAAGTTGAGTACGCCGCCAAGATTCGCGCGGAATATGAGACGGTTCGTGAAGAGCGTAAAGCGCGCGCCAAAGAGGTCAAACGAATCTCGATCACCCGCGCGCGTGAAAACCCCTCAATTGAAGACCAGGCCTGGGCAGATTATCAGCCTGTGAAGCCCAGCTTTTTAGGCACTAAAGTCATCGAAGACTTTCCTTTAGAGACACTGCTCGAAAAACTCGACTGGTCGCCTTTCTTTCAATCGTGGGAGTTGCACGGCCTCTATCCACGAATTTTAAAAGACAAAGTCGTCGGTGAAGCGGCCACCAAAGTCTTTGCAGACGCGCAAGCAATGCTCAAACAAATTTTGGAAGGCAAGTGGCTCACCGCCAAAGCGGTGTACGGGTTTTATCCCGCCAACCGTGTCGGGGATGATATTGAAGTTTATGCAGACGAATCCCGCACAGAAGTTCTGCACCGCTTCCATCATCTGCGACAGCAGGCTGAAAAAAAACGCGGTGGCGCCAACAACTGTCTCTCCGACTTTATCGCCCCTAAAGAGATTGACGGTGTGCCGACCGGTATTGAAGATTACATTGGCTTTTTTGCGGTCACCGCCGGCATCGGCATTGATGAGCACGTGGAACGATTTGAAGCGGATTTAAACGATTACGACTCAATTATGATCAAAGCCCTAGCCGACCGTTTTGCCGAAGCGTTTGCAGAAACACTGCACGAAATCGTTCGTAAAGAGGCGTGGGGCTATGCGCCGGATGAGCAGTTGGATAATGAAGATTTAATCAAAGAACGTTACCAAGGCATTCGCCCAGCGGCTGGCTATCCCGCCTGCCCGGACCACACTGAGAAAGGTACGCTGTGGGAGCTGCTCAAGCCAGACGAGGCGATCGGCTTGCACATTACTGACAGTTTTGCGATGTTCCCAACCGCCGCCGTCTCCGGAACCTACTTCGCTCATCCAGGCGCTCGCTACTTTGGTGTCGGGTCGATTGGTCGAGATCAAGTGGAAGATTACGCGCAGCGTCGTGGCTGGAGCATTAAAAAAGCCGAGATGTGGTTAGCGCCTAATCTAGGGTACGACCCAGATGATTTCGCTCAATAAACCCGATCTGCTTCCATTCACTCTTTCACACACTTAGCGCGGTTTAAGGATTCTTGGAAGTCCTTAAACCGCTTATCTACAAGCCATTAAACCCATTGATTTCGTTAAGAATCTGAATTTAACAAACCTACCAGGCCTGGTTATATACGATGTTGCAAACTGAGAAAATAGAGTGCCCCTACTGTTGGGAGACCATAGAAGTGGTTGTAGACCCTTCAGAATCCCATCAAGAATATGTGGAAGACTGCTTTGTCTGCTGCCAACCCATTCACCTCATCGTCGCATTCGACGACGAGGGAGAGGTGAGCATCCAAGCGCTCAGTGAGGACGACGATATTTATTGAAAACAGCTCTACTTAACAGACGCTGCCATTTCGATTCTACCAGGCCTGGTAGAATCAATCTTGAGCTCAAAACTCAGTAACACCACTCTCTTAATTTTTTTATACCGCTTTAGCTCATTTTTAGGCACGACCCGGCTTCGATTTATCGCTCTTATCACCCGCCGATTAAAGCATTAGTCTTACCGTTTAGCGTTTGTTTTTATGTCCATCAATAAAGCCCGCTTATTCGCCCCATAATTTTTCTACTTTGACTCGAACCGGTTTAAAGAACAAAATATGCTTTTACGAGTATCAATCTATTTTATAAGGAAGTTTTATGGACGTATTAGTCTGGTCTGGTTGGCTCGCTGGAATCGGCATAGGTCTGTTTGTTGTCTTGCATTTTTGGCTGATCGGTAAACCGGCTGGCTGTTCGACGGGCTATGGAAACGTTTGCGGTATTGTCTGTCAAAAGCTCAGCTATTTCCACGAGGGCGAATACAGACATAAGTACAACGTCAAGCTTTGGTTTTTACTCGGAATCCCTCTTGGTGGGCTTATCAGTGCGCTCAGCTCACCAGAGCCTTGGCAACTGAGTTTTGACATGGGGATGTACGATGCGATTTTGCCACAGAGCGCCGCAGCCAAAGCGATCTGGTTAATTTTTGGTGGCATGTTACTTGGTTTTGGCGCGCGTCTTGCCGGCGCCTGCACTACCGGACACGCTCTTGTTGGCGGTGCTATGCTCAACCCGACCAGTCTGTTTGCTGGCGCTATTTTCTTTTTAAGTGCGTTTATCACCACCCAGCTGCTGTTTGGAACCTAGGTAACGTCAACCAAACCCTCTTTAAAAAGACCCCACAACAGGAATAAACACCATGTCGGAACCAGAACCAAGCCCTAATAAAAACCCTGAAGATAAAGTACATAATCTACCGCTTTTATCTGGCTACAAACTCTATATTATTAACTTCTTTTACGCCTACCGAACCAATATATTCGGACTGTTTCTAGGGGCTTTGTTTGGATTTTTAATGAGTCGTGCGGGCGCAACCACCTACGACTATCATGCCAAAATGTTCTTAATGATCGACTTTCAACTCATGAAAGTGATTGGCACCTCGGTGGTGGTCGCGATTATTGGCGTTTCTCTACTCAAAAAATATCAAGTGCGTGCACTTGCGACCGGCGTCGAAGTGGATTTTGTAAAGAAAAAATATCAAGATGGCTTGATTACCGGCGCGTTTTTGTTTGGAGTCGGCTGGGGAATGACGGCGGCTTGCCCTGGCACCGTGCCTGCGATGCTCGGCGAAGGTAAAGTTGGCGCAATTTTTACAATGTTAGGTCTGCTACTCGGCACTATGGCCTATGGGGTGTTGCAAACTTATAACGCCCATAATAGAGCGTTAAAAAATAATAGCCAGACGCCTAACTAACTTTAAAACCGTTCAGTTAGGCATGGATTAAGCTTTAAAAACAGCGCTTTCTCTACGCTTAGCCTGCCATTTAACATTTGCTCCCTCCTTTTAAAGTGCGGTTTTACAGTATTTTTCTCTATAAAATAGAAAAATAAAATCATTTCACCCACCGCACCACGCCTTTCAACCGTACCCCTGTTTTTCAAACTATCGAGCTTAAGCTCCCTCTATTTGGGCTACCCATAACAAAAACAGTGATTTAACTATCAATTTTTGTGTATTTCATTATAATACCTTCTTTTTCAATTCCTTAGCGCCACCCTTAATGCTGGCAACTTATATCGGGTTCGCTGAGCGTAAGAAACCACTCGTAAAATAGAGAGCCATTAATGACAAGTCAAGATATTCGCAATATCGCAATTATTGCCCACGTTGATCACGGAAAAACAACCCTGGTGAATCAACTATTAAAGCAATCTGGAACGTTTGATGAACGTAAAGATATGGGCGATCGCATGATGGATTCCAACGACCTCGAAAAAGAGCGTGGAATCACCATCCTATCTAAAAACACCGCTGTAAACTGGCGTGGATACCGCATCAACGTAGTAGACACTCCAGGACACGCTGACTTTGGTGGCGAAGTAGAACGAATTCTTTCAATGGTTGACTCTGTTTTACTCTTGGTTGACGCAGTTGAAGGGCCTATGCCGCAAACGCGTTTTGTAACTGAAAAAGCTTTAGCACAAGGCTTAAAGCCGATTGTTATCATCAATAAAATTGACCGTCCAGGCGCGCGTCCTGACTGGGTACTTGACCAAACTTTCGACCTGTTCGACCGTTTGGGTGCAACCGATGAGCAGATGGACTTCACAGTTTTGTATGCGTCCGGGCTAAGTGGTTTCTCTGGCTTTGACGACACAGTACGCAGTGGTGACATGGAGAGTCTTTTCCAAACCATCGTTGACAAGGTCCCATCGCCTGATGTAGAGCTAGACGGCCCATTCCAAGTTCAGGTTATCTCTCTTGATTACGACCCATATAAAGGTGTGATCGGAACTGGTCGTATCAAACGTGGTTCGGTACAGACCGGTATG
>CAZVPH010000019.1:0-12229 GCA_964628125.1 uncultured Thiosulfatimonas sp.
TTAAGGAAATAAAGCGTGGCGACCTCCGACTATACATTCGATCCAAATGATCTAGACAGTATTGATGCTCTGCTCGATGAAGCAGAGCTCGAGATGGTTATGGACGATGCCGTAGAGGGCGAGTCTGTAGAGCAGCCCGTTGCGGAAGGGGCGCTGGCAGACGATATCGAAGCCATGGATGAAATGGCAGACTTTGATATTGATGCTCCTGATGATGCGTTGGATGCTTTAAACGACACGGAAGCAGCGGCAGTCCCTGTGCCTAAAGAGCCAAAGGCAGATAAGGCCAACGTAAAAGAGGCTTCTCGCACTCAAACAGATGAGCAGACAGACGAAAGCGATTTTCTTTCTAAGCGTGCTGCAGCGCAAAAAGGTCAATCCCCAAAAATGGCGGTAAAAGAGATGGATTCAATAAAGAAACTGATTATTATTTTTAGTTCAACCCTGATTTTTCTTGTGCTGATCGCGATTGGAATCGGTATTTGGAGTGCCATGGCTGCTTCTTCGGCAGGGATGGACGATGAAACAATTACTCTGATTGAGTCGATTAAAATAAATTCAGAACGGGGCGCGAGTTCCATGACGGAGAGCAATAAATCGACCGAGTCTCTCGAAAAAAAGCTGGACGCGCTTAACCATCAACTTGAACAATTGGTCGTTGACTTAGCCGCGTCAGCTGCCGCTCAAACTGAAGTAGAGAAGGAAGTGCCGAAGGGAGCACAAGGAATTTTGGATCCTCTCGATCAAGGGAAGGTAGAACAGAATATTAAGAATGTTGAAGCGCCGCCCGTTGTCACTGTGAGCCGTGAGTTATCAAACCCTGCTGTATTGAAAAAGATTTCTGATGTCAATGTCAAAATGATCACTGCTCAACGACGAATTGATGAGGTTAATAATCGAGTCAAAAATATTCAGACACAATACCAAGTGTTATTGCAGAGCGTTAAAACCGTTGAAAAGCAACTGCTGTTAGAACAGGTATCGAAAGCTGAAAGCAATCAAGAAAAGAAGCCGATCGTAGACCCCAACCCTTACCAATATACGGCGCCAGAGGGGATGTATGATCAATCCGTACAAGACTCTTACCCATAATAAGGCTGAATAAGAGGTATGGATAAGCCCGTTTTAAGGTGAACTTGAGAGTTGTTGTTGGATCATCTAAATGACTACGACGAGTAAGTCTGTTTATTATTAAAAAATTTAGACCACAATTTAAATAAAAAATTTGAGTAAATAATGGAGTATAGAGCAATGAAAAAACAAAGTGTTCTAATGGCAGGCCTGGCCAGTGTCGTTCTACTGGGCGGCTGTGTTCAAGGTAAATCATGTTGTTCTGAAGACAATTCGCAGCCTGCTGTCGTGAAGCATCAGCCGGTGACGTCGACTCATTCAGCGGTGGCACAAAAGCCAGAGTTGATGAAGATTGCTGGCATTGGTTATGGTGCCGAAAGTACGTTTGGTGCTTACACAGCGGGCCAGCGACGTTTGATGGCGATTCGTTCTTCCAAGCTAGACGCTTACCGCGCACTTGCGGAGCAGTTGTATGGGATTAAAATTGACAGTAATACGTCTGTTTCAACCCTAACGGCCAAAAATGATAGCTTTAGAGCGCGCGTTAACGCCGTAGTTCGAGGCGCTAGAATCGTAAGCGTCACCCCAATGGCGGACAATAACTACGAAACGGTTTTAGAAGTGTATGTGGACAAACGCTTCTTTGAAGACACATTCGTCTATAGCTCTAATCAATCTAGAGCCGTTGAGCCAGAATCCGCTTATACAGTGACTTCTTACTAATCTGGATTTAAATTTGGCGCGGTGTTGAGTGCCAATAATGATATTAGGAGGTTTGTATGATGAGTTATAAGATGCTTATCCCAGTTTTTTTAAGTCTATTTGTGTGGCAAAGTATTGCAGAAGCCTCCAGCATCAGTACGCGTGTTCGGGTGCTGGAAGGTAAGGTGGTTAAGCAGGAGACTCATCTAAAGCAGACAGAGGGGTTGCGTCAAGCACAAAATATAAAAATTGATCAAAGCTTGATTAAAGTAAAAGCGCTTGAGAAAAAAGTGGATGACTTATTAAAAGGTAAAAAGCAGACAGGGCAGAAGGCCGAATTAGCCGACAAACGCTATGCTTTTCCCTAGTGGTTTTTGACCGCGCTTAATTTACTCAGAAGGGTGGTATGAAAAGCGCCCATAAAAAAACCGGTCTTGACCGGTTTTTTTATGGGCGTGTTAAAGTTTGTAACCTTGCTAGCGCCGTTTATAGGGTGCTTTGTAGCTTATGTTTTCGCTCTTGCTGAGCGTACTCAACTTCTTTAGCCTGAATGAAGTAAATTAACTTACGACGATCGTCTTCACTTAAATTTTGATAGGAGAGTGCGATGGTTGACCTTTCTGAAAGATCATCCAAAGGGGTGATGCTGATAATATCGCAACGTACAAGGATGGGGGGTTCGTTGGCAAGTGGCTTGATTAAAAGGTCGATTTTATCAGTGAGAGAGACACTCTCTTTAATATCAATGGCAATCCCGCCGCCGCTTAGGTTTACGAGTTTTTGTGGAATTGCACGGCTTAACTGTTTCTCATCAATGGTTTGCATCACAAAATTAATTTTACTGTTCATGGCCATAAGGGCGCTTGCCAGCAGGGAACTCTTTTGATTGATCTGCGAGATAATGTCCGTGATTTGTTGATCAAGCTGCGCTAAGTTTTCCATGAAATATTCTTCAATGTAGGTGCAGTCGATCGATAGCGGGAGAGGAGAGTTTTCGGCTTCCTCCTGTGACAAAATGCGGTAACTGCATGGCATCATGACATCAATACGGTAAAAAGAGCGTTTATCTTCTCGCATGGTTCTTCTCTCTGTAAATAGGCTAACGCTTAGATTGGTAACTCTAATCCAAGCTTGCGGACTGTTTAGTTTAGACTAAAACGTACGGATGTATAAAGTTCTCTGCATGCAATAGAGGGCCATTTTTTACAAAACAGTGCCGTCTGGTTAATGCAGTAAACTGCTGATGGGAACTTTTACAGAACGTTTAGGTTTTAGCGTTACTTTAAGCAGATAGTACGCCAACTGTTCGCAAGATCACGAGCCGTGGAGTAGAAGTGTGTTTTGTAACGGTTGGAGTAGGGGGTTTTTAGAGAGAGGATTAAGCTTTGCCAAGGGATGTTTTAGTGTTTGACGTGGCGGTTGTTGCGCCGCTTGCACCGTACAGTTGTACTTTAGGATCACTTTTGCCGGAGATTAGATTGAGGGCGTGTTGATTAATGTTGTTTAGCATCTGGATCGCCATGCCATTCGCCTGGTTTAGGTCTTGGCACTGCTCAGAAATGATGGCTAAAGCCTGAAGATCGTGTTGCAGTGCTTCAGGCAGTTTAGCCAATTTAGATGATTTGGACGGTGTTGCATCGGCTTGCAGTTCGGCCAGGGTTTTAAGGCTTAAATTATGCGCTTTAAGGTCGGACTCTAGTTTGGGGGTAAGCAGTTCAATCTCTTCAGAAAGAGTTTGTTTGCTTACTAGAACGGCGGTAAGCTCGGTTGAATCATTTTTCTTTAAAGCAGCAGATTCGTTCTGTAGAGCGACAAGAAATCCTTCAAGTAGACGGGTTAAGTCAGCCACCAGTGAGGTTAGCGGCTGAGGATTTGGAATATTTTCTACTTGAGTCATGGTTCGGTTAGTTCTCGTCTGTCAGATGTGCTGTTTAACTTTTAAAGCCGAGCAAACAGCGCTTCAGTTTGCATTAATTTATCGGCAACGCGTTCAGCATTAACCTGATAAGAGCCGTCTTGAATCGCGGCCTTGAGCTCAGCGATACGAACGGAATTATCAATATCAACATTTTGCGCCTTTTGCTCAAGATGGCTCACCTGAGAAAGTCCTTGAGTAAGCGTAACTTTGTCTACGTTGGTATTTGTAGGTGTTGCAACATTGTTGCCTGCACTCTCTTTTCCCAAGTTTTTCATTGAATCGGTCGTGCGGGTAGGCAGTACACCGCTGTTTAAATTTTTAATATCCATTTTATGGCCTCACACCTTTTTAATGTCATTCTAACAGTATAGAGTTTGGTTTCTACTCTTTATATCGGCCGCTTTACAGAAGCTTTAGCCCTAAAAACGGTTTCTTCACAAATAAAGCTAAGTTTTTTAGTGAAAGAGGTTTGTAAAGTATGTCCGTCAGTGTTTTGCAGCATCCCTAACCTACTAAGTTAGCAGGTTAAGGAACCATTACCGTGTTGGGAGCAATAACTATGCCTTTTACTACTTTATCTGAAGTGCTGTTTTTCACCGAAACTTGCTGCTGCTCAACGGCATCCTCTAGCGCAATTCCTTTGGTTTTAACTTGGATGCTGCCAATTTTTGTGATGAGCGTCACCTGTTGCTTCTTAAACACCCAGTAAGGCGGCTGTAAATCTTGTATTTTAAGGATGTTGTTAGCGCCAATCGATCTTTTTGTTCTCATACCAATAGCGGTGTCTAGATGAATAATACTGCCGCGTGGGACCTGTTTATAAGGTAAAACAACTTGCTTTAAGTCTGCACTCTTTATAACGGCCTGTTTGAGGATACCTTGAGCGGCCATAACGACAGCGAGCTTGCCGTCGACCTCTGCGGGAATAAAAACACGCCAGTTAGGTTGGTTGCAACTGACGCTGTAAGTCATGCGACCAATCCTCTCATCTGGGTTTCGGTCGTGGACCTCAAGTGGTTGCTGGCAGAGCGGTAACTTCAATGTGGGGCTGAGTTTTCTAAGGTGAATAACTGGCTCAATCGTTTGTTGGTCAATTTTTTGCTTAATGTGTTTAGACACAAGTTCATGGATCTCATCCAGCGACTGTTCAATGGGAGCAGTGTCGGGTTCTTGAGCTTGGATGTTCAAAGCGATACAAGCCGTTACTAGAGCACTTGCGAGAGGCATTAAGAGTTTTTGCATAGGGCGTTTCATTCGGTAATACTAACATGAGTTTGAACCGTTTTTTAAAGAACCCTATGAGTTTGTTGAAGTATGCTCTTTGAGTTTTAACAGGTTTTAACCGTTTTTAAACGTTTCAAAAACATACAAAAAAATATCAGAATGTCAGCATAAGCTTTTAGGTAGGTTTAAAAAAAAGGGTGTCGAGTGGCAATATAGTCCTAGGTAGACGAACTTCTGCACCCTATGGGATGACACGCGCTAAAATGGCGATGAAAAGAGTAAATAGATGATTAAACAAACAATGAGTAAGGTGGCGTTAAGATGTCTAGCTTTCTAACCGGGGTTGACCAAAGAACTTCCTTAGCAGGAATGAATCGCATGGAGCTGCTGCTGTTTACGATTAAAGGTAAGCAATTGTTTGGGATAAACGTGTTTAAAGTACGTGAAGTGATTCGTACGCCGAATATCTCACCTGTGCCTAAATCGGATCCAAGAATCGTGGGCGTTGCCGACATTCGTGGCCAAACCATGCCTATGATTGATTTAGCTAAGGCGCTTGATTTGGAAGCGATTGCGCCAGAGAACTATTCTAAAAGTTTAACAATTGTGACCGAGTTTAACAGCTCCGTTCAGGGGTTTTTGGTTGAAGATGTGGATCGAATTGTCCATCTTCGTTGGGAGGATATTTTGGCGCCTCCTGCATCCTTAATGGGCGTGAATTATTTAACCGGGATTACGCGCGCGCAAAATCAAATTGTTGAAATTGTCGACGTCGAAAAAGTGTTAATAGAGGTTTCAGGTGAAACGACCGAGTTGTCCGAAGAGTACATCGCTAAACATAAGTCGATCACCGATGGACACAGCTATTTTGTGTTGGGTGCGGATGACTCAGTGGTGGCCAGAAGTCTACTAAAGGGAGTTTTAGACCGATTGGGCGTCAATAATAAGATTGTTAATAATGGTAAAGAGGCTTTGGACTTCCTTAAAAAATGGGCCGATGAGGCGGAGGAAGGGCACGCAGATAAGGTCAGTAAGCGAGTCCTCATGGTTATTTCGGATATTGAGATGCCTGAGATGGACGGCTACACCTTAACCACCAGTATTCGTAAAGACGATCGCCTTAAAGATCTTTACGTGGTGTTGAACTCTTCCCTAAGCGGTGGTTTTAATGACACATTGACCGAAAAAGTTGGAGCGAATGTCTTTTTATCAAAGTGGCACTCTGATCAAGTAGCCGAAACCATTGTGGCCAGAATTAAAGAAGTAAGGGGTAATGCCCTCGCAGAGTGATAATTGGGTGAGGTTTAGAGTCGGTATTTACGACATGACCTTGGTAGCTTTTAATTCACGCTGTGGTGGCTCACGCTGTACTCTTTCGCGTTAATATTTGGCGCTTAAAAGTTCGCCCGCAGTAAAAAAAATACAGGAATTGTCTTGATGTCAGGTTTTCAAAAGATGGTTGGTTTATGGGTGATGATGCTGTTCAGTGTCAATAGCCCGGCAGGATTGAGTGATTTTTTCTGCAATCAAGACGCTTCTAATTGCGCCGTTGCCCCTGCGATTGCTGAAAGTGGACGCACTTCTCCTGCGACGGCTTTGACCAGGCCTGTCGTCGAAGAAGATGTCTGTGTCGAGGTGAAGGGGGTGGCGAGTACCGAAGGGGTTGATAAAGCCTTTGCACGAAAAATGGCCATTAGAGACGCGCTTAAAATAGCCAGCATTCAAAGTAACCTCACTGTTAAAACCGATCAATCGGTCGATAAATACCAACTCTCTTTGGACAGTTCACGTTTCACCTCGCACAGCAAAGTTAAAAGTTTTACGGTGTTAAATGAAGGTCTGGCCGATGCAAATGATCTTTACGGACAGACCAAAGAAGGCGCACTGAACTATGAAGTAACCTTGAGCGTATGTTTGACGGAAGAAGAGCAAGGCACCTGCACCAGCTTAACCGGCAATGCCTATCAAGCGCGTTTAGCCATAGCGCCAATTGTGGTCGCGCATCCGCGGCAGGCCAATGATGTCTCCAACTTAGTTCATGGCTATCAGCAAGCGTTAGAGTACCGCATCGGTCAACAGGGCTATCGTAACTTTACGGTCTTAAATGAAGGGACCTATTTAGAACCGGCGGTGGGGGTTAACACTCTGATTCAGCCCAACCTAAATCCGGAGTTATTGTCTGGGATTCGCGACCGGAGTGGCGCGCAATATCTACTGCTGACAGTGGTTCGTACGCTCTCATCGCATCAAAACAGTGGGTTTTTAAACAACGCCAAACGTTTCTATGACCTTGAAGTAAAGCCGGACAGCCGTCATTTAGAGGTCGAATGGTATCTATTGGATTTAATGGAAAACAGAACGGTGCACCAGATGAGACAAGGGTTTGATCTGCAAGGCGATGTCACCGTTGGCCGTGATCGACCTTTTGGCAGTAACGCTTTTTTTGCCACAGAGACGGGCAAAGCGTTCCATAAACTGTTAGAGCAACAAACCAAAGATGTGTTGGGTTTTTTACACTGTAAGCCTTTTGAAAGTCAGATTATTGACGTGCGTAATGACGAATACATTATCTATTTAAACGCCGCTTCCGGGGCCAAGGTCGGTGACGATCTTGCGGTTTATCACAAAACGGGTCGTCCGGTGGTCATCAATGGGGTCGATCTGGGGTCAGATGAACAACCTGGCGCTTTCTTAAAGATTAAACGTATTCTGCCTAAATTTGCCATCGCTGAAGTGACGGCCAAAAAAGGTACCATTCAAGTCGGCGACACCGTTAAGACCTGGTAATCATCGTCCCTGCGCTTTTCAGTCATGTTTGAGCGAACGCGTTCAGACGAGGGAGTTGGGTTCGACTCTGTCGGCACAGAAGGTGCGCAGAGTGTAAGTCGATTCTACGGCTCTTAGCTTGGCTCTTTTCATATCAAAGCCGTCATGTAATAGTGGTTTTTTGCGGTTAAACTTTTACTGCCGCCTCCGCTTTTCTCGCCGACTGTTTCTATCGTTTCTAACCCTCTGTTCTATCTCCCCCTTTCTCTACTTCTCTTGCCCCTAAATCGCTATTCCAAAAAACGACCAGGCCTGGTCGTTTTTAGAGTGACTGTTTTCTGAAATGACTTAAGTGACTTAGAAGAGGGAGGAATTGAAGCTTTAAATTGTTCAGTTATTCAGTTATTAGAACTTAAGGTCTAAGGACCTATTGTTATGAGGGATTATTGCGAATTGGCATGAAAGCATCACGCCAATACGGCAAAGAGCGCTTCAATTTCACCGGCAACTTTATCTCTGTTTTAAGCTAAAGTTTTTGATAAGTCGGCCGAGTTGTTGGTTTTTTGATTACTTTAGGGTTTTTTGAGTCAATAAAGTGATAAAAACACCGAGTTGGCACTTGTGTTGCTAGTGTTTCTTTAAAAATGAGACACGAACAGAAGGCTTTCTGAATTCAGTGTCCAGCTTAAAGATGATCAGAAAGGAAAGTGTGATGGCCGAATCAATATTTGGAATTCATGAAAGCGCGCTCAAGATCCGTGAGCAACGTGGCGAGATTTTAGCGAATAACTTGGCAAACGCCGACACGCCTAATTTTAAAGCGCGAGATTTAGATTTTAGAGCCGCGCTGCAAGACGCGAACAGTGGTTTAAGTCAGTCGTCGCAGGGCAGTTCGAGTATGGCAAAAACCAATAGCCGACATATGGATGGAGATGCGAGTGGGTTTGCGAGCACATCCAGCTACTTAATGTACCGTCAGCCCACGCAGCCTTCTTTGGATGGCAATACGGTTGAGTCGCACATTGAGAAGGCAAAATTCATGGAGAATGGTATGCAACAAACCGCCACGCTTGAGTTCTTAAACGACCGAATTACAGGGCTTCGTGGCGCTATTCGTGGTGAATAGAGTGACGACTGAGGAGAGACAATATGTCCATGTTTAATATTTTAGATATCTCAGCATCCGCGATGCACGCACAGACGGTGCGCCTAAATACCGTCGCGTCCAATATGGCGAACGTTGACAGCATCAGCTCTAACGCAGAAGAGACTTACCGCGCCAAACAACCCGTTTTTCAGACCATTTTGGAAGGCAATAAGTCAGAGCCTAGGGGCGGCGTTCGAGTTAAAGAGATTGTTGAAAATCAGGCGCCTTTAAAGATGGAGTACAGTCCCAACCATCCCATGGCCAATGAGGAAGGCTATATCTTTAGACCGAATGTTAACGTGGTCGAAGAGATGGCAAATATGATGTCCGCGTCCCGCTCGTATGAAACCAATATCGAGGTGATGAATACCTCAAAACAACTTTTATTAAGAACGATCCAACTCGGTAAATAGGTAAAGGAGAGTACAGATGTCAGGTTATCTACCCAACATTACAACCGGTAATGCAGATTATCTAGCGGCTTTACAACAGAATAGTAAGCCAGGGGCTTCTGCACCGAGTACCGCGATGGATCAAGCAGATTTTCTACGCTTGCTGACCACGCAGATGCAGCATCAAGACCCATCTAAGCCGATGGACCCAACCAACTTTATAACCGATTTAACGCAGATGAGTCAGTTAGAAGCGACCAATAACATGAACAACTCGATGTTGGCGATGGCCAACAGTTTTCAAGGTTTGCAGACCATGTCGGGCGCCTCGTTAATAGGCAAAAACGTCCAAGTCTCGGGTGAAAGTTTCTCGCATACCGCCGGCGAAACTTCACGATTTACCCTGAACAGTCCGTCGCCGATGACCGATGTTCGAGTGGTGATCAGTAACGGCAGCGGTGTGGTAAAAGAGCTGAGTGTTCCAAATATGCAAGCCGGTGAAAAGCTTGTGGATTGGAACGGTTTTAATAAAGCCGAGATCGCGCAAAACGGCGGAGTTTACTCTTTAACGGCTTATGGCACTGACGCAAATGGAGATTTGCAGTTAATTGATACCGTGGTCGCATCGCGAGTCAATGCCGTCGGCATCAATCCAGACGGCACCATGACATTGACCCTGGCAACAGGTGAAAAAGTCAGTATGAACACTGTTCGAGAGATCAGTGGTTAAGCTTTAAATAATAGCTTTATCGCGAACTATAAATAGAACAACAGAGTACAACAACAAACGTTAACTACATCAATCAACAATATAGAACGATACAACAAAACACTCTTAATCAGGCGAGGCCTGTTGAGAGTTTAATCACAGAGCTTTAGGAGAGTCATCATGGCGAGTTTCGATTTAAATGCATTAAGTGGTATCAAAGCGGCCTCAACCGGGTTAGCGGTTATTTCTAACAACTTAGCGAACGCCCAATCAGTCGGCTTTAAAGGCTCACGTGCGGAGTTTGCTGATATGTTTTCAGGCGCTCAAAACTCAGCGGGAAGTGGGGTGCGTGTCGAAGCCATTACTCAAGACTTTACCCCTGGCACCATTAACGGCACTGGTCGTGAGCTGGATATGGCGTTGGACGGTGAAGGTTTCTTTGTGTTAGCAGACAAAAGTGGTAAATACGACAACGTCTACACACGCAATGGCTCGTTTAAACTTGATAAAGACGGTTTCTTGACAGATCAAACAAACAATCAAGTACAAGGTTATTTATTGAATGAAACCTTGTCAACCGAATCAAACCCCGTGTTTAGCACGGCCCTGTCGTCGATTGATTTGGACGCCTTAAACAAGGTGCCTAAAGCGACCTCAGAGATGATCTATGACATCAACTTGGATGGCGAAGAGGTGAATAACCTGGATTCTACTGGCGCATCTGTCGGCGTGGATTTAACCAAGTTAACCACACCAGGTGATGGTAACTTGAATGCCTATGATGGCTTTCCAGACTATTTTTATCCCATGACGATCCACGACAGCTTGGGCGGCGAACACACTTTAAACGCTAACTTCTATAAAAACGAAGTGATTGATCAAGCGACCTCTGTGACGGATGCAAATGGTGACGAAACGGCGATACCTGCGGATGCCGTTAAATATACCTCTTGGTTGGCGCAATACACCATTACCGATAAAGATGCTCAAGGGAATTCTGTTTATACAGGGCATGTTTCGGGCTCGGGCGATCAAGGTCAAATCTACGAGTTGCGTTTTGATACCAATGGTAAGTATTTGGGCGCTTACGATCCTCTATCAGCGACCCCAAATGATAAGGTTACTCCAGCTTTAGGGTTTGAAATCGATAACCCAATGACCGGTGCGACCGACCCTTTAGGCGGGCCTTTAGCGGTCGGGATTGACCTAGAGTTTGGTAATATGAGCCAGTTTGCTGGGGATTACAACCAACGTGGTACGACTCAAAACGGTTATTCGATTGGTGATCTGGTTGGATTAAGCACCGGCTTAAACGGGGTAATTGAAGCGCGTTACTCTAACGGTCGTTCGGTGCCAGTGGCGCAATTGGCGATCGCCAACTTTGCAGATAAAAACGCCATGGAGAAGCTGGGCGGGCAAACCTATGCACAATCCTATAACTCAGGTGCAGTGCAGTTGGGAACGCCACAAAGCAATGGTTTTGGTAAGATTGTTTCAGGCTCCTTAGAGTACTCAAACGTTGACACCACGGCCGAGTTGGTCAATATGATCCAGACTCAAAGAACTTACCAGGCCTCTGCACAAGTGCTGTCAACGTCGCAGACCTTGACGCAAACAATTTTAAACCTATAGATTTAACCCCCTTTAACTTTTAAACCTCAGGTTTAAGTAAATGGTTTAAGTAAGCTTTAACCCGCCCATTGCATCCAATGGTGCGGAACACCTTTTCTGGTCTTACCGGCAACTCTTTGCCGGTTTTTTTGCCACCCGGCAAACCCCCTCCAAATACCTTTAACGGCCGAATTCTAAAATCTTTAGTTTAAAATTTTAGCAATGTGGCACGCTCTCTGCTACATCTCTTTCAAAAGGTCTTCTGTAAAGATTTGAACCGTTAAGGCGTGTCAAAATGCTAACAGGTTGGAAAACAGAGAAAGACGGGAAACAGACCAATAAACACGGTAAGCACACAAGGGAAACTCACACGGGCATTAGACCCACATATATACATAGAGTTTCACCGTTAGGGAACCCCCGATATTTGAAAGGGTTCCCGCATTTTTTTTGACTAGAGATAGATTGAGCGAGCGGAGTAAAAGATCATGGATCGTATGCTGTATATTGCAATGAGTGGTGCCAAAGAGGTGATGCTGTCACAGGCCAATAACTCGAACAACTTGGCAAACGCAAATACCGATGGCTTTAAACAAGATTTTAACGTCTTTAGAGCGCAGCATATGGAAGGGCCGGGCTGGGAGTCGCGTGCGTACTCTATGGATGAGCGTCCAGCCACCGATTTTTCA
>CAZVPH010000020.1:0-12196 GCA_964628125.1 uncultured Thiosulfatimonas sp.
TGTGGGTTTTTGCGCGCGTAACTTTTAACCGATGCTGGGGCACGGCGGTCTGAGTTCCCTTCACGCAGAACCGGATTGACGGCACTGCCCAGTACTTTAGAAAATGCGGCGCGGTGGGCTTTCTCTTCTGCCGTTTGGGGGTTGCTCGGATAATTTGGAATGTCGTAGCCGTGCGCTTGCAGTTCCGCAATCGCCGCTGCCAACTGAGGAACGGAGGCGCTGACATTCGGCAGTTTTACAATATTGGCTTCTGGTGTTTTGGCAATTTCACCCAGCTCGGCCAATGCATCGCCGACCTTTTGGTCTGCTGTTAATCGTTCTGAAAAGTTGGCAAGAATACGGCCTGCTAAAGAGATGTCACGTGTTTCGACAGCGACATCGGCAGCGGCGGTAAAGGCTTCAACAATCGGTAACAAAGAGTACGTTGCTAAGGCCGGTGCTTCATCCGTTAGGGTATAAATAATCTTAGATTTTTGAGACATCTTGTTTCCTATTGTTAGTTTGTATTGTTAGCTTGGTTGACATGAGTTGATATGGCTGATTTTTATATGAGCTCATTTTTATAAAAACGGCTGTTTATAAAGACTGTTTTTATAAAGGTTGTTTTTAAAAGGATCGTTCATGGAGTAGGTTTAGGCGTTTTTTAAACGTTCATCCGCGTTTGGTCAGCACGACGGTCGATAAAAAACCCTCGTCGACCTCCGACCACGTCCTTAAAATTAAAAAGTGATAGAATGAGCGACATTTTACAGTACTCGAACCCAAAATATAAGAAGACTCTGGTTTTCTCCTGTTTATCAAAATAACCTTCGCATTCTATTTGACCCGGCCTGGTGTATGAGCAATTTAATTTTATTTAACAAACCTTTCAATGTGCTTTGCCAATTTACCGATGAGAGTGAGCACGCCTCAGACCGGGAAACCCTGGCGAACTACATTGAACATAAAGGCTTTTATGCTGCCGGACGCTTAGACCGTGACAGTGAGGGACTGTTGCTGTTAACCAATGACGGCCAGCTACAGCACAAGATTTCAGATCCACAACACAAAATGGCCAAAACCTACTGGGCGCAAGTGGAGGGTGACGTGACGCGTGAGGCGATTAAGCAGTTGCAAAAAGGGGTCAAACTTAAAGACGGTTTGACCAGGCCTGCCCAGTGTAAAAAAATCGTTGAACCGATGCGTCTTTGGCAAAGAACGCCGCCCATTAGAGTGCGCCAGAATATTCCCACCAGTTGGATTGAACTGACCCTCTCTGAAGGCAAAAACCGCCAAGTACGGCGCATGACCGCGGCGGTGGGTTTTCCAACACTGCGTTTGATCCGCGCCCGCATTGGCCCTTGGGCGCTCGACGCTTTGCAACCGGGTGAACACCGTCTGATCTCAATTTAAAAAAGCTGATTAAGAAGCGCATACTTTAAAAATCACCCCTTGAAACGGATTTAATTCGGTCTTATTAAGGGGGAGTGATTTGTCGTTAATTGAGACCCATCCGGGCAAAAACATGACGAATAAAACAAGCGATTAATGTTAACTAAGACCCTATATCCAGCCGACGTTGTTTGCGCCTCTGTTAGAATAAGCTCTTTTTACGCCGTTAAATACCACTTTTAAGCGCATTAAACCCCATTAAAACTCATTAAAATTTATTAAATTCAGGCAGCCACTCCACTATGGACATCATCGATCGCTCAAAAATTAAAGTCATTGTCGGCCTTTCCGGCGGCGTGGACTCTTCCGTGGCTGCACTCTTGTTGAAACAACAAGGGTACGATGTGGAAGGCCTGTTTATGAAAAACTGGGAGGGGGATGATACCGATGATTACTGCCCCGCCGCAGAAGATTTAAAAGACGCGATGATGGTGGCGGAGAAACTGGACATTCCGGTACACATTGAGAACTTTTCGGGTGAATATTGGGACCATGTATTTGAGCATTTTTTAGCGGAATACAAAACTGGCAGAACGCCAAACCCAGACATTTTATGTAATAAAGAGGTGAAGTTTAAAGCCTTTTTACAGCACGCTTTGGAACTGGGCGCAGACTTTATCGCCACGGGACATTATGCCCGAATTTATCGGGATGAAGAGGACCGTTGTCACCTGCTTAAAGGACTGGATGACAATAAAGATCAGAGTTATTTTTTATACACCTTACAGCAGAATCAATTGCAAAAATCGTTGTTTCCGGTCGGTGAGTTAGAGAAACCTCTGGTACGCCAAATGGCCGAAGAGGCAGGCCTGGTGACTCACGATAAAAAAGATAGCACAGGGATCTGCTTTATTGGTGAGCGTAAATTTAAAGATTTTTTACAAAAATTTTTGCCGGCACAGCCTGGCGACATTGTCGACGATCAAGGCACGGTGATTGGTCAACACGACGGTTTGATGTATCACACCTTAGGACAACGTAAAGGTTTGGGTGTGGGCGGTGGCCACGGCGAAGGCAATGAACCTTGGTATGCCGCCGATAAAAACCTAACCACGAATCAATTGGTCGCCGTACAAGGCAGCCAACACCCTTTGCTGTTGCACCCATTGTTAGTGGCCGATACCTTGGACTGGGTCTCAGGCGAATGCCCTGCTTTGAATACGCCGCTTAAAGCAAAGATTCGTTACCGCCAAACGGAGCAGCCTTGCCAGATTATTGAGCACAAAGACGGTAAAATTGTAGTGCGCTTTGATGAACCGCAAGCGGCGGTCGCGCCTGGGCAATCCGTGGTTTTTTATCAAGGCGATGATTGTCTGGGCGGCGGCATTATAGACCAACGATTGCACACGCTTGACGAACGCATATAAACAGCACGGACGGTGACGGCCAAATCCATCCACTTAATTAAAAAACGGCGCGAAACATAGTAAAAAAACTGTCTAAAAACAGTGTTCACACAGCATCCTCCATCCAATTCATTATCACTAAAAGGCGTTAAGACAGTATGTCGGAATACACCCAACAAGATCGCACCCTAGCCCTTATCGGCATCTACCAAGTGGCGCAACTGGTTTACGATTTAGCGACCACCGGTAAGGCAGATGAGACCGCTTACCACACCAGCGTGCAGTCACTGTTTTGCAATAATCCTGCCAACACTCTGGAAGTGTACGGCGGTGATCTTAACAATGTTCAACTCGGTGTTAGAACCCTGTTAGCCCAAATGACTTCGGACCAGGCGACGCAAGTGCGTAACGTTGAAATTACGCGTTATGTGTTGAGTTTAATTATTTTGCAAAAAAGGCTGCTTGAGTTGGGCGACCCCCTGCAGAAGATCGCAAAAATACTGGAGATGGCCGAAAGCCAACAAGCGCACTTTGGCGTTGAACACGATAACGTCATCGCCTCCATCGCTCGCGCTTACAGTGAAAACGTCAGCCCGGTTCGTCCAAAAATTATGGTCAGTGGTCAGCACGGTCATTTGCAAAACCCAAGAGTGGCTAATAAAATTCGCGCGCTACTGCTCGCCGGCATTCGCAGTGCCCTGCTTTGGAATCAAGTCGGCGGTTCTCGTTGGGGCTTAATTTGGTCCCGTAAAAAGTATTTGCACGTTGCCTTAGCCTTGCAGCAGAAAAGCAATGATGATTCTGACAATGACGACAAAAGCTCTAAAAAGAATGAGCCGATCAGTTTGTTTAAAAAGGACTGATCTTCCGCGTCGTCCACGACTAAAAACGTCGTCGAGCACTTTACAGAACACGCTGTAAAAAATTAGATAGATAAGAGATAACAGCGCCAATAAAAAACCCGATTGACCAGGCCTGGTCAATCGGGTTTTTTATTGGCGAAATTTAAGGCCTGGATTAAGAGGCCTTAAACATCAGGGATAAGTATTATCGAACTATTTAATAGTTTGATACGCTGATTTTTTAACCACTTTCGCGTTCGCGATTAAGGCTTTTAAATGCGCTTCGTTTTGAGCATTAGCAAACAACTCGCTAAACGCTTCGCGAAGCGGCGCTCTCTCTTCGTCATCAATCGGGGTGACACGTACATCAGAGATTCTTAACAGTACCGTATCGCCGGTGGACAGTTGAACCTTCTCCCAGGATGCTTTGCCCTCAATAGGTTTTGCGACCTTAAAGACGTCGGACACCAGTTCTGGTAACAGCATCTCCGTATTACGCGCAACCCAACCGGCATTGTTCCACTCAACACCGTCTTTCATCAGGGATTCTGGATTGTCGCCCGCCTGAACTTTGACAAGCAACGCTTCAGCCAGTGCATCGGCTTCTTTGATCGCCGCGTCACGCACTAACTGTTCTTTAATCCCAGCAGAGACTTCTTCTAACGATTTTTGGCGCTCTGGTTGATGTTCATTGACACGCAAAACAATCGATCGATTCGCAGAAAGTTCAATCGCCGTGCTGTTTAAACGCTCTTTTAAAAGCTCGTTAGAAAACGCCGCCAATTGAACTTTAGGGTTGGATAAAATATCCCCCTCGCCGCCAGAACGGCTGAAAAGTTCGGATGTTTTAACGCTTAATCCCACCGCATCCGCGGCCGGCTCTAAACTGTCCGTCTGTTCAAATGCAATAATAGTCAACTGCTCTAACAGCTCAAAATACTGACGTTCGGCCTCTTGCATTTTATATTGCTGAACGACTTCTTCCTTCACGTCCGCCAACGCCTGAGACTGCTTCTCTTCAATCGCTTCTAGCTTAATCAAGTGGTAACCAAAATCGGTTTTTACCGGTTCGCTGACCTGACCAACCTGCATTGTAAACACCGCCTCATCAAACTCAGGCACCATCATGCCTTGCTCAAACAGCCCTAAATCGCCTCCTGTCATTGCCGAACCCGGGTCTTTAGAGTAAGTTTTGGCCAAAGATTCAAAGGACTCGCCTTCGGCTATTTTGGCCTTAACTTCCGACAAGATGGCCTGAGCTTGCGCTTCGGCTTCTGGCGTATCAGCTTCGGTCGGGATTAGAATATGCTTTGCATGACGCTTTTCTGGAAGCACAAACATAAACTTATTTTCTTCAAAGTAGCCTGCGATCAGCTCATCGGTGACCTCAATGCTCTTAGCAATTTCGGCCTGCGACAGATCAATGTAATCGATCGACACTTTTTGCGGTTCAACATAGTCCATTAAGTTGGCTTGGTACTCGGCTTTAATTTGCTCATCCGACACCTCAACCGTGGTTAGAAAAGGACGTTGATCAATGCGCAGATAACTCACGTCACGCTCTTGACCTTGTAGTTCAGCCAATTGGTTGACTTCGTAATCCGTTGCGAAGCTTGAGCCACTGATCAAGGAGCGAAATTGGCTCTCAAGCAGTAATTGGCGTTGCTCATATTCAAAACGCGCGACGTTTAAGCCATTACGCATCAGAACATCTTCGTAAATTTTCTCTGAGAACTGACCATCTTGTTGAAAGACACTGGCGGAATGAATACTGTACGCCAATTGCTGATTGCTGATCATCATGCCATTATCACCGGCCCACTGGCGCATGACTTCGGATTCCACTAAGGAGTCTAATACTTGCTCACGCAACTCTTCATCGTTGACCACCTGGTCATACAGGTCACCAAACTGTTCTTGCAGACGTGTTTTTTGACGATTGTAGAGAGTCAAAAAACTGTTGCCCGTAATGCTTTCGCCATTCACTTCGGCCACGACAACGACTTTGTCGCCACGTGCATACTGATCAATTCCAAATAACGCGAAAGTTAGGATAATTAATCCGACAATCACCCAGGCAATCCACCCCTGAGCCTGATTACGAATACTTTGCAACATGATGTGTCCTTTGTTCTGATTAACTGAAAAAATAGAGGTTATGATACCAATGTCAGCGGTTTCTTTCACCTATTTCCTTGAATTCATGCACTTTAGCAACGCTTTATTTCATCCACCGGCGAACGCCTAAGCTGAACCCTTAACAGATTCAGTGAAATTAAAATTGTATGGCTTTATTTAAGGCTGTTTTGTCGTGAGCTTAGCGTTTTTTATCGTCATTTTAACACGCTGAAATATGACCAGGCCTGGTTAAAACCTGAACGCTTGCTTAATAAGCTAACGGTTCGCTTGTTTGATTTTTTGTGACTTTTTTCTACGTTATTTTTAGATTTTTTGGTTGCGCCATAAAAAAACCGAGCGGTTAGGCTCGGTTTTCTATGTTTAAGGATTCCGGAATCTTTTAGATAAAAGGATCGGTGATCACTAAAGTCTCAGAACGGTCAGGTCCGGTTGACAGAATCGAGACCGGCACACCCACCTCTTTCTCTAAGAAACGAATGTACTCTTGCGCTTCGATCGGCAGACCTTCAAAGGAATCCGTACCAACGGTCGAACATCCCCACCCTGGCATGGTGACATAGTTCGGCGTACACAAGTCGTACTCTTCTGCGCTCGCAGGCGGTAACAGAATCGTTTGTCCATTTTGAGTGTAAGAGACACAGATCTTAATCTCGGTTAACTCATCCATCACGTCCAACTTGGTCAAGCACATACCGTTCAAACCATTAATTTGTGCAGAGCGGCGTAAGGCAACCGCATCAAACCATCCACAACGACGCTGACGCCCTGTCGTGGCACCAAATTCATGCCCACGACTGCCAAGTTGTTTGCCGATTGGATCTCCCTCATCGGTGTCACAGTTGTAATCCAATTCGGTTGGAAACGGACCGGATCCCACACGGGTGGCGTAGGCTTTGGTAATGCCCAGAACATAATCTAATTGATTGGGACCAATGCCCGCGCCCGCCGAAGCACCGCCTGCGGTGGTGTTTGAAGAGGTTACGTAGGGATAGGTTCCATGGTCGACGTCTAACAGAGTCCCTTGTGCACCTTCAAACATCAGGTTTTTGCCTTCTGCATTATAGGCCGCAATCAAGCTTGGAATGTCTGCCAGCATCGGAACAATCATCTTACTGTAACGCTGACATTTTTCCCAAAGAAGGTCAAAAGAGACCGGCTCTACTTTGTAGTAATGCTCAAGGATAAAGTTGTGATACGCCAAAGTTTCTGCCAAAGTTTCTTTAAATTGCACCATGTTTTTAAAGTCTCCTGCACGCAGTCCGCGTCGCGCAACTTTATCTTCATAGGCGGGGCCAATTCCTCGACCGGTCGTGCCAATGGCATTTTTACCACGCTCCTGCTCACGCGCGGCATCTAACGAGACGTGATAATCAAGAATCAATGGACAAGCGTCGCTGATCTTTAGACGTTGTTGAACCTTGAGGCCGGTTTTTTCCAGCTTGGTCATCTCTGTTTCAAGGGCGTCTGGCGCTAAGACAACACCGTTACCAATAAAGCATTCAACATTTTCACGCAAATTCCCGGAGGGAATCAGATGCAAAACCGTTTTTTCACCATCAATGACCAAAGTGTGGCCTGCATTATGTCCGCCCTGAAAGCGCACCACTGCTGCGACTCTGTCTGTTAACAGATCTACTATCTTACCTTTACCTTCGTCACCCCATTGAGTGCCGACCACTACAACATTACGTTTCGTCATAAAACTGCTTCTTAATCACTTCTAAAATATTGATGAATTTTGTATCGAAAAACTTAAAGGCGTTTATCTCTAAACGCGTTCAATGGTCCACTTACTTGAGGCGTTTGACAGCCATTGATCGCCGTCTTGCAGTGCTGTTAAATCATAAGATTTAACCACTTTAACGCCCTGCGCTTTCAAGGCTACAATTTTATCGTGCAACGCTTTGTCTGCTTGATAGGGTGCATAAACCGTCGGTTTATCCAGGTCTTTGACCGGCAAGAGTAGATCCAGCGCGCCACGTAAATCAAGGCTAAATCCGGTCGCCGGCAAGGCTAAACCAAAGTCCGAGCCGATATTGTCGTAACGACCGCCTTTTGCCACGGGCAAAAGTTGTCCACCGGCTGCATAGCAGGCAAAAATAACGCCTGTATGATATTGATAACCTTGAATATCCGCTAAATCCAGGTGAATGGAAACGGAATGCGTGGCCTTCAAGTAATCGATCACGGTCTCAAGTCGTTCGACCGCATCGTTTAAACTGGAGGACAAAGGCGAAAGCTGGGTTTTTGCAACCGCAATCACCGTCGCTGCATCGCCACAGTAGCTGAGCAACTCTTTAAAGGCTGTACAGACTGCGCCGTTGATCTCTGTGTTAGCAATAAATGTTTCGTACTCTGGTGCCGCTTTGCGCTCAAGAATGTCAATCAGCTGACTGGCACGACTCTCTTCTAGACCGGCCAAAGAGATAAGTTCATCCACAATGCCAACGTGACCTAGGCTGAGTTTTATTTGACTCAAATTCAGCGTCTGCATGCTTTCCAGCATCAGCTCGATGATTTCAATATCGCTTTCAACACCGGCATGACCAAAAAGCTCGGCTCCGATTTGAATCGGGCTGCGAGAACCTTTTGCCTTATTATTACGCGTTTTCAGCACTTCGCCGGCATAACAAAGACGCGATACGCTGTCTGACGCTTTCAAACGGTTACTGACGATACGCGCCACTTGCGGCGTCATGTCAGCGCGAACGCCCATCATCCGTCCGCTCTCTTGGTCGGTGAAACGGCAGGTGTCGACCGCCATGTGACGCGCGGTTCCGGTCAATAAAGAATCGGTAAATTCGGCGATGGGCGGTAACACTAAATCGTAACCAGAAAGCTCAAAGCCGTCGATTAATTGACGGCGATAATACTCTAGCTTTTGAGTTTGAGGTGGAAGTAGGTCTTCTAGACCTTCCGGTGTAAACCAGGTTGATTGCTGCATTTTAAAACTTCTTTCTAATCACTTAAATTTTGATGAATTGTGCGCAATAAGCTAACTGAACCGTTCATTGACTCACTGCATGTGACGACTAGGGCCGCGCTCTTTGGGCACATTCAATCAGTCGTGCTTTATGATAGAACAGGCTAAAAAAACCGCTGTCAAGCACGCTAAAACCGCTGGAAATTATGCGGTAAAAAAGAACAAGAGCGCCAACCCTAACAGGATAGAGCTCAAGCCAATTAACCGTAACTGCTTTTCGCTTAAGCGCGTGGCTTCTGACATCATGTTTTTCCAAAACTTCGGAAACATAAAAGGCAGTAAGCCTTCAAAAATAAACACGAGCGCCAGGGCGGATATTAAAACAGTTTCGAGCATAGACTTACCAAAGCCTCACAAAAAAGGTGGGTTTCCCCACCTTCCTTTTAGTACGTTTACAAACTTACTTCGTTGACTGATTAAAGTGCTTGAAGAAATCAGATTTTGGATCAACTAACATAATATCTGACTTATCGGTAAACGAGTTTTTGTAAGAGTTGATGCTGTGGTAAAAAGAGTAGAACTCGGCATCAATGTTATAGGCTTTCGCATAGATATCAGCCGCCGTTGCATCGCCTTTACCGCGAAGAATTTCAGCGTCACTGTACGCTTCGGCCAAAATAACCACTCTTTGACGATCCGCGTCCGCTTTAATTTTCTCAGCCGACTCCGACCCTCTCGATCTTAGGTCTTTGGCGACACGGTGACGCTCTGCTTCCATTCGGTTGTATACAGACTCACTGACGTCTTTGGCTAGATCAATTCGTTTGATACGGATATCTTCAATTTCGATTCCAAAAGATTGTGCCGCTCTTGCCGTAGTGTTTTTGATTTTCTGAGCAATCTCAACACGTTCGCCAGACACCACTTCTTGAACTGAACGGTTACCAAACTCAGCACGCAAACCATCTTTAACAATCTGACCTAACTTCATACCTGCCTGACGGTTATCCCCGTTCATGGTGGTATAAAACTTTTCAACGTCTTTAATTCGCCATTTGACAAAAGAATCAACAATTAAGTTTTTCTTCTCACTGGTTAAATAACGCTCTGGCGCAGAGTCTAATGTTTGCAAGCGTGCGTCAAATTTACGAACGTTGTTGATAAAAGGCGTTTTAAAATGTAAGCCAGGCTCAACATCTGCTTTAACGATCTCACCTAGGCGAAGGACCACACCGGTTTCCCATTGGTTGACGATGTAGACTGAGCTACTGGCAACAAATAAGACGGCTGCGACGAAGATTGATAATATCGCTTTCATTAACGTAGCTCCCTATTTTTTAAGTAATCACGAATATTGGTTTTTTGACCTGAGTTATTCGAATTACTACTGCTTTGGTTTGTATTGATTGATCCGGCTTCTGGCGCTCTCTGCTGATTGGTTGGCATCGGTTGGGCCGAACCTTGATTCACCATCTTATCCAGCGGCAGGTACAACAGATTATTACTGCTGTCAGATCCTACAAACACCTTGCTGGTATTGCTTAAGACTTCTGAAATGGCATCCAAATACAAACGTGTCCGCGTGACTTCGGGCGCTTTTTGATACTCGGCAACAATGCTGGTAAAACGTGAAGCTTCACCGGTTGCTTGTGCAATCACTCGGTCGTGATAGGCACTTGCCTCTTCTAATTCACGCGCAGCTTGACCACGAGATCTTGGTAAAATGTCGTTTGAGTAAGTTTGCGCTTCGTTGATGACTCGCTCCCTGTCTTCACGTGCTTTTACAACGTCGGCAAAAGCGTCCTGAACTTGCTCAGGTGGCTGGGCATCTTGTAAGTTAACACTGGTGACAATCAGACCAGTCTTATAAGCGCTTAAGCGTTCTTGAGACAAACTCTGAACTCGAGAAACGACTTCATTTCGTCCCTCTGTCAATACAAAGTCCATAGTACTTTGACCGACTACTTCACGCAGTGTACTTTCGACCACTGAACGCAGGGTTAAATCGGGGTCTGAGATATCGAACAGATATTGATGCGCGCTTTCAACTTGATACTGAACCGCGATCTTTAGATCAACAATGTTCTCATCTTTCGTCAACATGAGTGATTCGGTCGGAACACTGCCACTGCGGTTGTTGTCAGAGCGGTAGCCAATTTCGGCTGTTCTGATTTGATCCACGTTGACAATGCGCACCGACTCAATAGGATAAGGAATGTGCCAGTGTGGGCCCGCTTTGGTCTCTTCAACGTAAGCACCAAACTGAGTGACAACCCCGCGCTCGGCTGGGTCAACGATGTAGATACCAGACAACAGCCAGACAACACCAACGACGCCTACAATGACCGAAACGCCAACGCCGCCGAAACCACCGCCGCCATTATTGCCGAATTTTTTGCTCGCGCCACCAAAAATGTTCTGTGCCTTTTTCAGTAAGACGTCGATGTCGTCATTATTTTGTTTTTTAGGCGGCTTTTTATCACCCCCTCCGCCATTTTTTCCTGAGTTACCCCAAGGATCTTGTCCGGACTTACCTGGTTCATTCCAAGCCATTCAAACATCTCCATGCTCTAATAAACAGTATTGAGCGTTGCTTATTACGCGTTATATAAAAAAACTTATCTGTTGTGACGTTATCCCAAAATTCCGACACTGTTTTTAGGTCGGGTTTTAAGACGGTTTTAAGTCGTGGTTTAGAACTCGCTTAAAATTCATACGCCGATGAAAACATCGGCTCACACATCCAACAGACACAATGTGATTATTCTAGTTAGATTGACCTTAAAAGTCACCTATTAAAATAACTTATAGCCAATATAAGGTTTTAAATTCATCGCCTCTGACAACGGTATTCCAAAACTAGGACAACAGTTCTGCTTTGAGCAGCTCTGGCCACTCTTTAATCGCGTTCCACTCCTGATGCGTTAACGACATTGTAAAAAGGCTATTGCCTTCTTCGTCGAAACCCTCTTCCAGAATCGTGCCAAGAGAGTAGAGTTCTGCGCGTTTTTTGCCGGCTTCTACTTTGAGCGTTATTGAGACCTTTAGAAAAGCACCTTTGAAGAAAGAAGCCACGGCTTCAAGCAATAGATCAATGCCTTGCCCCTCTTTTGCCGAAACCCAAACACGTGTCGGCACCCCTTCTTCATCACGGTCAACTTTAGGTTCAACGACCGGATCGAGACGGTCAATTTTATTAAATACTAACAGTTGCGGGATCGCTTCCGCACCGACTTCGTGAATCACCTCTTGTACATCATTTATTTTCTCTTGTCGATGTGGGTCTGACGCATCCACCAAGTGGACCAGCAGGTCCGCTTCACGCGTCTCTTCTAAGGTTGATCGAAACGCGGTGACTAAATCGTGTGGAATATGTCGAATAAAGCCCACGGTATCGGCAAAGATAACTCTTCCGGCTCCCGGAAGATGCACTCGCCGTAAGGTGGAGTCCAACGTTGCAAACAGACGATCTTCTGCATAAACATTGGCGGAGGTCATTTGATTAAACAAGGTGG